>WJMC01000123.1 GCA_014728145.1 Candidatus Zixiibacteriota bacterium
AATCTGAATGAACTGGATCAGTTGTGGATTTCCTCATCCTACAGCTATAATCGCCTGGCTGTGGCGATAGCGTTTTCAAATTTCGGTCAGGCCGATATCCTGACTGAAAACCATGTCCGGATCGGGTTGTCCTGTAACCTGATCGATCCTTATATGCAAATCGGGGCAGGCCTGCAGTATAACCAGGTCGCTTTCGGTGCAAATGATTATGATAACCTCAGCCGTGTCGATTTCGATTTCGGTCTGGCGGGAGAGTATGCGGAAGTCATCTATCATTTCGCCGTCTATGATATCAACCGATCACGTTACACCGACAATGATCCCGAAACAGAGATCGGTTACCGGGCTGGAATCGGCATTCAGAGTCTTAATGATTTCACTGTCAATTTCGAGATAAGCGGAAGAAAGAACGATCCGACACGGTTTCATTTCGGTCAGGAGTTTGTGCTCCAGGACTACCTGCTATTGCGCTTCGGTGTGGTCACCGAACCTACTCTGCCCTCAGCCGGATTCGGTATAATCTATGGCAAACTCCGTCTCGATTACGCAGTAAACCGCCACAGCCGTCTGGATGAAAGCCACAGCCTGGGGCTCAGTTACAGTTTTTAGAAATAGTTTTGGAAGGCGCGATTATTTTATTAAATTGAGGCATGGACGATTATCTAAACAGCAACGAAAGTCTGCAGGCATACGAAAAGCTGACTCTGGCACCGTATGCCGCCTTCAGCAAAAACAGCCGGGGCCGAAAACATTCCGAAAACGACCATCCCTACCGCACCTGTTATCAGCGCGACCGTGACCGGATCATTCATTCCGCGGCATTTCGTCGTCTCGAATACAAGACGCAGGTGTTCGTCAACCATGAGGGCGATCATTACCGCACCCGCCTGACCCATACGCTGGAGGTAGCCCAGATCTCACGTACTATCGCCCGCGCGCTCAAACTGAATGAGGACCTGGCCGAAACGATTGCGCTTGCTCATGATCTGGGTCATACGCCGTTCGGCCATGCCGGCGAGGATATCCTGGATGCCTTGATGAAGTCTCATTCGGAAAAGGGCTTTAATCACAATATGCAGTCGTTGCGCGTGGTGGAGCAGATCGAACGCCGTTACCCCGGATTTCCCGGGCTGAACCTGAGCTATGAGGTCCGGGAGGGGATCGTCAAGCATGAGACCGACTACGATATCTCCGAAATCGAGGATTACAACCCTCATCAGAAACCGACTTTGGAGGCGCAGATCGTCGATTTGGCCGATGAGATCGCTTATAACTGCCATGATGTCGACGACGGCTTGTGGTCGGGGGTGCTCTCGCTGGCTGAAATTATGGAAGTACCTTTGTTCAATCAAATCTATAAGAAATCTGAAAAGGAACTGCCCGACCTGACCCGTTCCAAACGGCAGTACCATGTCATCCGCCTGATGATCAATATGGAGGTCACCGACCTGATTATGACCACCGTCGAAAACCTGAAAAAGTATGAGATCAAAACGCTCGATGATGTCCGCCGTCATGACACCAAACTGCTGTCATTTTCAGAGAATTTAGAACGCGAGAATTCGGTGCTTAAGAAATTTTTGTTCGAGCGGATGTATCGTCATTGGCGTTTGATCCGTATGACCGACAAAGCCCGCCGGATTCTGAACGCGCTGTACGAGGCCTACTACGACAATCCCCGGCAGTTGCCCCCCAAATACGCTCATCGGGCCGAGGACGGCAGTAAGGCGCAGGTGATCGCCGATTATATGGCCGGGATGACAGATCGCTTCGCGATGATAGAGTATAAAAAACTGTTCGACCCTTTCGAAAAAGTCTGAATTCTCCTGCTCACCGGTGTGAAACCGGCTTCATATTACCTCCACTCCATTTTCCGGAATGGACTGTAATGTCCCTGTAAAATACGCCATTTTAGGGCTTTTAGGCTGATATTTGGGGCAGTTTTAACTTCCATGCTCAATCCCTGAACAGTTACAGGACCTCAAAACAGGCGGCACAGGCTTTGCTTTTTAATTACACCGGAGTGCAACATGTGGAATAAAGGAGAGGTTATGGAATGCTTTTTTCACAGTTTGATGCGAGACACGGAAAGCCCGACTAAACACAATGCCCTGATCACTTTTACTGTGCCCGATGTCGGAATAGTGTTTCGGGCGCAGTTTAAAGGCGATGCCAAAGAAGTTGAATACGCCGGACTTCTGACACTGCTGGAATTCATTGAAAACAATCCCCAGCTTTTCAAAAACAAGACGATCGAAATTTATTCCGACTGTTTTACACTGGTCAACCAGGTCAATCGCAAGATGTTTTGTTCACGAGACCTCGAGCCGTTTTTGAATATGGCGTTGACGATGCAGAAGAAGATTCCCTATAGCCTGAATCTCATCCCCGAAACAGACAACCCTGCCAATCAGGCTATAGGTATAATTTAAAAGTTGTATCCATACCCTCCCTGTCCGGAGGTAGCCGGCGACGGCTGCCTCTTTTTTTTGTGTAAGCTCGAGATCTTTTTCCGACCAAAACCGGGACTTTTCCTCAGGATGACATCTCCCCAACGATTGTGCCCGGCAGATGTCGAATTCTGTGTGTAGAAAAATCTGTTTAGGATTGACTTGAATCCGCTTCAACTCTAACTTATAAACATGGCTAAAGAACCTGTATCAAAACTGAAATTTTCGGATGTGATCAAACAGCTTGAGCAAAACCAGATCGCTCCGATCTATTTTTTCACCGGCGACCAGGAATACCTGAGGCTGGAATTCACGCAGGCGATTATCAAGGCGTTGTTCGGAGAAGATCGTCAGAACGCCACGATCGAAAAAATCCAGGCCAAACCTGGCAAAGCGGCCGAGATGGTCAACGCCGCCATGGAGTATTCGCTTTTCGGCGGGGGACGGCTGGTTATCGTAACCGAGGCTGAACGCTATAACGAAAAAGATCAGAAACTGATCCTGAAGGTTTTGCCGACAATTCCACCGGAAAACAAGCTGGTGATTTTTCATCCAGGCAAACTCGATCTGCGCAAGAAGTTCTATAAATTTATGACCAACGAGGCGACCTGGGTCAGTTTTCTCGCGCTCGATCAGCGCGGAGCTAAATTCTGGGTTCGTCGCCAGGAGCAGAAACATGATCTGACTCTGGAGCCGGGCGCGGTCGATCTTTTGATCGAATTTGCCGGCTACTCATACCGCACGCTGGCAGAGGAAATCGACAAGATCGCTCTCAATATGGAGCCGGGTGCAACTGTAACATCATCGGATATACGCAGTTACGGTTCCCAGTCGGCGGTTTTTTCGATTTTCGAGCTGACCGACGCTCTGGGCCGAAGGGATCGTCAGACAGCACTCAACCGTCTCGAAAGACTGCTTAGCGCGAGGGAAAAATTTACCGACATCCTCAGGCGTGTTTACGGTCATTTTAATTATCTCTATGGCATAGAAGCGCTTGAGCCGTCGCTTTCGGACAAGGCGGTGGCCTCACGAATCAGGGTTCATCCGTTTTTTGTCAAAAAGTGCCGTCAGCAACTCCGCAACTTCAGCCGGGACGATCTCAGCCGCGCGCTCAATTCGCTTTTCGAAGCCGAATATGACAGCCGTTTCGAGCGTATGCCTCAGAACTATATTCTCGAGCGGTTGATCGTAAAACTTACCGAATCTCCGGAATAAAAGCTCGGAATATTTGTATAGATGACACGGAAGCAGAATTTGCCGAAATCCGAAACGGAATTGATCGGTCGTGCCAAAGCCGGCGACAAGGTAGCTTTCGGAGCGCTGGTGCGGATGTTTCAGAAACCGGTTTATAATTTAGCTTACAGGTTCGTGCGCGATCATGACACAGCCGATGACCTGACCCAGGAAGCATTCATCCGGGCCTACAAAGCGCTCGACAGTTTCATCGAAGGCAAAAGTTTTCGCAACTGGATACTGACGATAGCATCGAACCTGGCGATCAATTCCCTGCGGAGGAGAAAACATGAAACCCCGCTCGACCAATCGGTTTCGGAGGAGACACAAGCCGACACGAATCCCTCGGCCAACCCGCATGAGCAGGTGGTGGCCTCCTCATTGCGCGATAAAATAGCAGAGGCGGTCGAGAGCCTTCCGGAGGAATTCAAGGCGGTTTTTGTTTTGCGGACGTATGAAGATATGAGTTACGCTGAAATCGCAGAAGCACTTAAAATTGAAAGCGGGACTGTCATGTCCCGGCTTTCCCGGGCCCGTGCCCGGCTAAAAGAAATGCTCAAGGATTATCTCGATGAGTAAGTTTTCCGATGATTTCGAAAAATACCTGAACCTGTACCTGGACAATGAACTGCCCGACTCTGAACGAAGGGAGTTCGAAAACTACCTGGCTGAAAATCCGGATAAAGCGGAAGAACTCGCGCTCTATCAAAAGCTCGACAGCGAGGCCCGCGAAATCGAAGTTCCCGAACGGGCAGAGGGCTACTGGGAGGGACTGGCCGGACGGATCGATTCACAGGTCGAGCGTCTCGAAAGCGGTGGTACGCCACAAAAGTCGGAATCGCCCTTCAAAAACCTGGTCTTCAGTTTCCATAACTGGATGAAACTGGCAGCCGGTGCTTTGATGATTGTTACGGTCTTTTTGATCAGCCGTCATCTGTCGGATGATTTCAGCCTGATGGATGTTATGGATGATAAACTTTTGGAGAAGCAGAAGAGCCTGACGGTAGATTCTCCCGAAACTTCACCCGCAAAAAATATCGATTCACAATTTCAGGACTTGGATAAAACTCGACCCGGTGATGAAATAATCGATATCCGTGGCGGAGGATCGGGTGAGGACAGGTATGAAATCGACGGTGTAACGGCAGATTCGCAGATTGGAAATTACGTAGATAAAGCGACGGAAATTGCCACAACCGACACAATTGACCGCCAAACTGAAGTCGAAGATCAAATTGAAGCTTCAAAAAAACATAGCGAAGTCGTCCTGTCCGAATCTGAGACTGTCAAGCCAAAATCACAGCAAAAACAAGATTCCGAAGAAGAGGTGGTGACGGCTTCCCGCGATAAAACCGATCTGCCTGAAACAGCTTCCCTGCGACAATCCACAGTCGTCCCGGAAAGTTTAAGGGAGTCATCAGAGAAGATCGAGCCTTCAGTCCCGGCTAGGGCTGACGATCTGGGTCTACAATTAAAAGAGAATGCAGATAGCAAGCATGTTGATGAAGACGTACGAGATAAATCGTTTGATTCAGTCCAGCAGGATGAAGTATCGTTAAGTTCACATTCTGCAGATTCTGTTTTCAGTGATGATCTTCATAAGCTGATGCCGGAATCAGTTGAGCCTATGGGACGTAAGTTTAAAAGCTCTCAACCAGTCAGGCTTGAGGATTCACTGGACAGCCTGATCGAAGCTTATGCCGATGCTGTTTCCGATAATGAGAAGCAAAGAGTTTTACGACAGGCGATACAAACCGGACTGCTGTCGATCAAAAATAATCATGATCCGAAAATGATCCGCAAGGTCGAAGAACTTATCGAAGAAGCACTAAAAACGGAACTTCTCGAGCCGAAACTCATTGAACAGTATGAAAGGGATCTTTTACGGATCAAAAAAACCAAATCACAACCCTGATACATGAGGCTCAGTTGATCAGTTACTCTATAAGCGCTATTGTTGCGGTTTTCATGTTGTTGACAACTGCCTGCAGGGGGGATGAGCAGAGCAATATGGAAAAAGACACGAGTCAGAGTAAAAACGAATACAGCCTTGAACGCCGTCATATGGTCGAGCGCCAGATCGCTTCTCGCGGGATCAAGGACAGCCTTGTACTCGAGGCGATGAATACGGTTCCACGGCATCGTTTCGTACCGCCCCATCTGGTCGGTCAGGCTTACGATGATAATCCTCTTCCGATCGGTCATGGACAGACGATTTCACAGCCCTATATAGTTGCGCAGATGACTGACTTATTGCGGCTTTCCGGCCATGAGCGCGTGCTGGAGATCGGCACCGGTTCCGGTTACCAGGCGGCGGTACTATCGCGAATTGTCGATTCGGTATATACCATAGAAATAGTCTGCCCTTTGGCAGAGCGTGCCGACAGCACATTCAAGGAACTTGGCTACGACAACCTCAAGGTAATCTGCGGCGATGGTTATCAGGGTTATGAGAAAGGCGCACCCTACGATCGGATCATCGTGACCGCGGCTCCGGATCATGTGCCCCAGCCCCTTCTGGATCAGCTCGCGATGGGTGGATTTATGGTCATCCCGGTCGGAGATAAATTGCAGTTTCTCAAGATCTACGAGAAAACCGAGGATGGAATCAAGGAGACCACTGATATCGCGGTTCGATTCGTTCCTATGACTGGTGAAGCTGAAGATCAATGAGTTCATATTTTGTGTAATGTTTTTGTTGATTCTAAGCAGGATAAGGTTACCCTGGGTTAGCTTGTCTTGTTCGCCAAAATGACACAGATTTAGCTGAAATGGACTTCAGCTTGTGAGATTGAGTGCTGTCGGAGATGGATTTTCGGCGGCACTTTTTAATACAAAATTCAATAAAAGCAACAATATTGCGATAGCTCCGTATATTTTGTACTTAAGGAAACGGAGGAACAGATGAAAAAGCTTTACAGGTCTCGTGATAATTCGATGCTGGGCGGTGTCTGCGGGGGATTTGGGGAATATTTCGATATCGATCCGACCATCATCCGCCTGGTGTTTCTGCTACTGGTACTGGCCGCCGGTTCGGGTATCCTGGTTTACATTATCGCCTGGATAGTTGTACCGCTTCGTCCCGAATCTGAAAGCCCTGGAGAAATCGCTACCGATGAATCCGGTCAACCTCTTGAGCGGGGGGATGTCAACAAGTACCTGCCCGGGCTGATTTTGATCATTTTAGGGTTTGTATTCCTGCTCAGCCAGATCTGGAACTGGTTCTCATTCGCCTATATCTGGCCGATCATCATCATAGCTATCGGTGTTTTTCTGATCTATCGCGCCATGAATTCCAGCGCGGAGGATGATAGTGAACGCAGGCAGATTTAACTGGGGACTGATATTTATAATCCTCGGCTTGCTGGCCCTGGGATGGACCACTGACCGGCTTCCATCGCAGGTCTTCGAGCGATTATTCGACCTCTGGCCGATTCTTCTGATTGCGTTCGGTATCCAGATGATCTTTTCGCGCAGTAAGGCTCCATTTCTGGCATATATATCATCGCTGATAATAATTGCCGGCGCAGTGTACGCGGTCGTACCTTACAGCGATATGATCAAAAATCCCGATCACGAGGTCAGCCATGGCAAGATCGAGGAATCATTTTCCGGTTCTGTCGATACAGTCGAGCTCAGGGCACATCTCAAAAAGCGCGAATTCACACTGGATGATTTCGGCGATGATGGATTCGAACTGCAGTTCAGCCGTGAATCCGCTGGGCCGAAAATCGATCTGGCTGAAAAAAAAGATGTGCTTCGGATTGGCCTCGATCACCGCGAACATTCCTGGATGAGATTCTGGGACAACGATGATTTTCCTTACTGGAAGATGGAAATCGGCCACAGTTATCCTCTCAATTTGTTTATAAATGCTGAGCGCAGCTACTGTTACCTCAGGCTCGCAGACTTCAATCTTCATTCGCTGGATCTTAACTGCAAGCGTTGTTATGAGGTGGTTGTCCAGTTCGGACGCCGATTCCCGGATGAACCGGTCAATTTTGACCTTCTAAAATCCGACCTGCGCCTGGAAATACCAGGTGGTTACTATGTCATGCTGAAAGACGGTGTCGGTTTGCCGTTTTATGTCGTCGATCATCTCGATTTCGTCGAGGTCGGCAACGACCTGGTATCCGACAGCCTGTACCATCCGGACAGCCTTTTGATCCTGGATATCGAACCACAAGTCAAGAGCCTGCAGATCAACTGGTACGAGTAGGGATACTGTTCGCTGACGGTTTCGCGCCGCAGTTATCCGTGTCACTTTTTATATTGTAAGCGTAAATGTTTTTGCACATATTTACGTTCTGAACAGTATAATATCTGGATGACGGCTGTTTTCAGATTATAAACGAGAGGACACCATGCGAAGATTATCTTTTTCCGCCTGCATAATTTCCCTGCTGTTAATTATATTTAGTTTAACCGCGGACGCTACTGAAAATCCCTATCCGCATGCGCGAACAGATAAGTACTGGGTTTATTTTTCCGATAAAGGTGATTTCAGCGCGGAGGAGATCGAACATCTTCTGAATCAACTTGAAGCTGTGGCCGGTCCCGCAGAACTGAAACGTCGTTCTCTGGCCAACCCCGGCAAACGCCTGTTTGACTATTCGGATCTGCCGGTTAATTCAGCTTATATGGATGAAGTGTCATCTTATGGTGTGAGAATCCATCAGAGCTCCCGCTGGCTCAACGCCGTTTCGGTGTCGGGCCGGATGGATCTGATCAGGTCGCTTGAAAAGCTTCCTTATGTCGATTCAATAACAACAGTCAAGGTTTATCGCCGTGAGGTTCCTCAGGTCGGGGGGGCGGATTATGTCTTCCCGAAACCGACTTCTCCCACACAACTCGACTACGGTGATTCATTTGACCAGCTTGACCAGATACAGGTCCCTCCGCTTCATGCCCTTGGGTTTTCGGGTGAGGGCATCACGATTGCGGTTTTTGACACCGGTTTTGACACCGCCCATGCCGCTTTCAACGAGATGGATATCAAGGCAACTTATGACTTTATAAATAATGACAGCGATGTCGTCGATGTGTTCAATGCCCAGAGATCTCATGGCACCTCGGTTTTGGCCGCGATGGGGGGATGGGCTCCGGGAGAATTGATCGGCCCGGCCTACGGCGCAACTTACTGCCTGGCGAAGACAGAGGACTATTACGATGAATACCAGGGTGAAGAAGACAATTTCATAGCCGCCCTGGAGTGGGCGGATACACTTGGATGCCAGATAGTATCGGCCTCACTCGGCTATATCGACTGGTATTCGCCCTCGGACCTGGATGGCAACACGGCGGCGATCACGATTGCCTGCGATGCCGCAGTATCCAGGGGGATTGCAGTGATAGTAGCGGCC
The DNA here is from genome assembly GCA_014728145.1 of Candidatus Zixiibacteriota bacterium. NCBI lineage: Bacteria > Pseudomonadati > Candidatus Zixiibacteriota > Candidatus Zixiibacteriota bacterium. The sequence continues at coordinate 9,047 of WJMC01000123.1, forward strand.
GGTAACGAGGGACCGACTGCGACCACGCTCTTGACACCGGCTGACGGCGACAGCGTGATAGCAGTCGGGGGGGTATTGATCACGGATGAGATCTGGTACAGTTCCTCGCGTGGTCCTACTGCCGATGGCCGGATCAAACCGGATATCTGTGCCAACTCGGTGCAGGTTAAGGTCGCCAGCTATACCGGTGGTTTCAAGCGGGGCAACGGCACCTCTTTTGCCACACCGTTGACAGCAGGTGCGGCGGCCCTGGTGCTGGAGGCAAATCCAACCTATTCAGCTGTCGATTTAAGGCAGGTTCTTCTCTCCACCGCACGCGAGCCTCAGGGTGAAAGTGTCACTCTTCCCAATAATGATTACGGCTACGGTATTGTCGATGCCAAAACCGCCTCCGGGGTAGATCCGATCGTTACCGATGAAAAGGTTTTGGCCTACCCGAATCCATTCGATGACCTGGTGTCTGTCAACTGCCAGGTTGAAGGTGACGGCATCCTGCGCGGTTCGATTCACAGCCTGGATGGTATTCAGGTCTGGGAGCGCGAGGTTTCTGTCGGAAGCGGTGCTCATGAAATCAACTGGGACGGCAGTAACGATGACGGCGAGGAAGTCGCCGCAGGGGTTTACCTGATGCGTGTGACCGCGCCCGGAATCGAAAAGACGATCAAGCTCTTCAAGGTCAGGTAGGCTGTCTTCATCTCAAAAAAGCGCGTAAAAATAATAGAATCCCCATGGTTGCCATGGGGATTTTTGCACCCTAAAGCAAATTCGATGATCGAAGAAAGTAGTTGATAATTGCTTCGGATAGTGTATATATATGGGACTGTTAAGTACGGTTTCGAAAGGACTGGGAATGCGATTATTTGAGTTTGAAGCCAAAAAGCTGTTTGCCAAGAAGAAAATAGCTGTAACCGAGGGAATCGTGGCCTCATCTCCCGAGGATGTCACCGCGGCGGTGCGTAAACTCGGCGGTCAGGCGATTCTCAAGGTACAGATTCTCTCCGGCGGTCGTGGCAAAGCCGGCGGTGTGAGAAAAGTCGATACACCCGATGAAGCCTTCACGGCGGCCGAGGAGATGTTTTCCTCTACCGTCAAGGGCTACAAGGTCGAACGGGTCCTTGTCGATCCGCTTCTGGATGTAAAAAAAGAATACTACCTGGGTGTGACCATCGACAGGGCCAATTACAAGCTGGTCTTCATTTCCTCGCCCTCAGGCGGTGTGGACATTGAAGAAGTAGCCCGTACCGATCCCAAGAAAGTCTATCGCGAAGCGTTTGAATTCGATGAGAAGATGTATTCATTTCAGGCATTCGCGATCGGCAAGAAGCTCGGATTCTACACCGATAAGCTGAAAGCATCGGTCAAGATCATAAAGGGTTTGTTTGATGTCTTCAAATCCTACGACTGCAAACTGGCCGAGATCAACCCGTTGATCGAAACCGAGGATGGCGAGCTGTATGCCGCCGATGCCCGGATTTCGATCGATGATGACGCCCTTTTCCGCCATCCGGAATTGACCGAGATGGGAATAGAAAAACGTCATGAGGAAGGCGAGATGACCGAGCGCGAACAACAGGCGCGGGAATGGGGTATTCCATACCTCGACCTGGAGGGCAATATCGGAATGTTTCCCGGTGGAGCCGGTTTCGGAATCATGGGCAATGATTTTATCAACTACTATGGTGGTAAGCCCGCCAACTTCATGGATTCCGGAGGTGGCCCCTCGCCCGAGAGGCTTTCGCGGATGCTGACTCTCCTTGACGATAACCCGCAGGTCAAGGCGATCTTCGGGGCACGATTTGGCGGGATTTCCCGTTGCGATGACTTTGCCAAAGGAGTGATCATGTTTTTGCGTGATCATGGCCTGTCTAAGCCTATGGTCTGTCGTATGACCGGTAATATGTGGCAGGAAGGTGTACGCCTGTTTGAAGAAGCCAAAGATGAAACCCCCGAAGCATTTGAAAAGATCGAAATCCACGGGATCGAGACACCGATCGAGGATATCGCCAAACGCGCGGTCGAGCTGGCAAAGGAGGCGCAATAATGGCTATTCTGGTGACTAAAGAATCCAAGGTTCTGGTTCAGGGGATCACCGGTTCCGCCGGTCAGTTCCACACCAAGCGGATGCTCGAGTACGGTACCCAGATAGTTGGCGGTACCTCGCCTGGAAAGGGCGGCCAGGAGGTCGAAGGTCTGCCGGTTTTTGACACGGTCGATGAATGTATCGATGCCACAGGTGCCGATACCTCGGTCATTTTCCTTCCGGCCCCGTTTGTCAAGGAAGCCGCGATCGAGGCGATTTATGCCGGGATTAAGTTCGTGGTCGTGATACCGGAACATATACCGATCTTCGATATGATGCAGATTCGCCAGGAAGCCCAGAAATACGGAACAACCGTACTGGGCGGAAACACTGCCGGAATCATTACACCCGGTGAGGCCAACCTGGGGATAATGCCCGATATAGCCTTTAAGCCCGGTCGTGTGGGGACTGTCTCACGCTCCGGATCCTTGACATATTACGTCGCCGACACCCTGACTCATTCCGGATACGGAGAGACTACCTGTGTAGGCCTGGGAGGCGATCCCGTTCTGGGTTCGACTTTCGGCGAAATCCTGCAGATGTTCGATGAGGATAAAAAGACCGAGGCGGTCGTGATGGTGGGAGAAATCGGCGGTGTCTACGAGGAACGGGCTACCTCGCGTATCAAGAAGATGAAAACCCCGGTAATCTGCATGATCGGCGGGGTGTTTGCTCCGCAGGGCAAGCGGATGGGTCATGCCGGCGCGATCGTCGAGGGCTCCATGGGTACAGCACGATCCAAGCTCAGGGTGCTGGAGGAGGCGGGAGCCTATCCGGCACGAACATTTCTGGACATACCCAAAATACTGAAAAGTCTGAACGTATAGATTCATCAAGGCCGGGTAAAAGCCCGGCCTTCTGATTTTGATGGAGATAAATAGTGCCCAAAGAAGTGACCGATATGCGGTGGATGAAAAACCTGTTGTTGGAAGAGGATGTAGGTCATCTGGCCCTGGCTGATGGCGATCAACCCTATATCGTCCCGGTCAACTATGCTTATATCGATGATAAGATCGTCCTGCATGGGGCAATCAAGGGCTACAAGCTCGATTTACTTGCCAAAAACTCAAGATGCTGTTTCGCGGTCAACCGTCACCCGGATAAGGTCCGCTACCATGCCGAGGGAAAATGCCATTACCGCTATCATTCGGTTTTAGTCTACGGTCGCGCTTTCTATGTTGATTCTGCCGAGGAACGCCTGGTCTGGATCAGAAAGTATCGCCGGTATTTCAATGCGCGTTTGGGCAATCGCATGAAAGAAGATGACACGATCAAGACCGCCGAGCGCTGTGGTATAATCCTGATCGAAATCGACCGCATGACCGCCCGCAAAGAAGAGAAGAAAAAAGCCGACATCCACGAAGACGAATAGCTATCGCAACGGAAGTTTCTCTGACCTGTTTTGTCAGTGGGCAGATGTATATTTACCTTATGATAATAGTAACAAATATCGTACTGTTGACTTGGTGTAAGCGTTCATTAAACGCAAAAAGTGTGACCCGACAGCCAATAATATGTTCTGTCAGGTCTTGGTTATCGCGTTTACGCGATAAGTGTGACCTGACAGTTTAGATGCCATGGGATTAAGATATAAAAATCAAAATGATTTCAATTGTTTCTTCGCGACCACGACATTTCAAGATTGGAAAGAATATGGAAACGTTCCTGGAATGTATGAAGCACTGGCAGGATCGTTGGCTTTTTGTTTGGAAAAGTATGAAGCTAATCTGATTGGCTACGTATTTATGCCGAATCATATACACTTGTTGCTTGTTATTGATGGATCAGAGCTGTCTTCATTTATGAGAGATTACAAGAAATATATTGCTCAAAAAGCAAAAACGGATTTAGGGATTAAAGAGAAGAAAATATGGATGCCTCGATATGACAGGGTTGTGATTGTCGATAAAAATCTAATTCTAACGAAACTTAACTATATCCACAATAATCCAGTAAAGGCAAAACTTGTCAGCGATCAACAAAAATGGAAGTGGTCAAGTGCTGGAGATTACTTTTCTGATTCTGAAAGTCAATTGAAGATATCAAAAGATTGGCAGTGATGGCAGTCAGGTCACAATTCTGACTAAAGTCAGAATCAAGACCTGACAGAACATATAACATTCCATTCATGAGAAATAACACCATACTGTTAAGTCAGGTCTTGGTTATCGCGTTTACGCGATAAGTGTGACCTGACTTAACGTAATAATGGTTATTAGCACGCTTCATTAATATGCCATGAACATCTTGAGACCCGCTGATTCAGAGTGCTCATTAAACAATACATGATTGAAAAGTTTAGTCACAAAAAAATCAAAAATGCAACCATTAGATGCTTAAAATCTGTCTAAATAGAATTAAAAAAACGCTGCCGGGGAGGGAGGATCCCGGCAGCGGGAGAGTCAATGCTCAAAGGAGCAATGGTGTGAGAAATTGATTCTCACGGTTGATCTTTTAGTATTTAAGGAGAAACCTAAACTCGTTGCTTGCTCTAAGATGAAATGTAGCCCCTTTTGACGGAATCAACCACCCCGTCGACATCACGTTGTCTTCACCCTCTTAAACGCAAAAACCGGGAATCTGTTCCTGTAAAAGAGTAAGTGCTTATATGAATTTCAGTTGAGATGACGGAATATATTTTAATCAGGTGAAGACATGACCACTCAATCACACTATGATCTCCATACCCGCCCGGGCAAATGCAAGATTATCGAACCCGGCTTTCGCAAAATCTGCGCTGATTTTCTCATTGTCGATATTATTGGGCAGATGAGTCAGCAACAGCTTACGCACGTTTTTGTCGAGCATGAGTTGTGGCATCCGCTCCAGATCGATATGCATTCCCTCGGATAGCAGGAGGTCGGCGTTGTCGGCAACCAGGGCGACATCCTCGCTGTCAAGTACATCGGCAGTGTACACCAGGCGTTTTCTGTCGTGTTCGGCGATCAAGGAAAAGCACTGCATCCGATTCGGCAACGCGCGCGACATGATAAAGTCCCTCTTGCCCTGAAGATGGCGATTCAGAACAAATTCGAACTTCACAAGCGAGTCCTCATACGTGGATTTGCGGTCGAGGCCGTGAAAGGTGATATCAAAGCCGAGATCGCCGGGAAACAGGTAGGTCATGTAGAGCAAACGTTTGAAACCGTCCTCAGCCTCACGCGGGAGATATATATCGAGAGGAAGCTCGCGCCTCAAAAGATGCATAAGCTGAACCAGAAACGGCAGGCCCATCGAGTGATCGGAATGCATGTGACTGATAAAAATTTTGCTGATTGTATTCGGATTGATCTTCAATCGCCGGATAGCCTGCGCGGTACCGTCACCACAATCCAGCAGGTACCCGATCCGGTCGATTTCGAGCAGGTAGCAGGATGTCGACTTCTGAGCCGAAGCCATCCCCGAAGAACAGCCGATTATTTTTAGACGCATATCCATATGCGGTAATAACAGGAATTATCTTCGTACGGTTTCCGTCAAATCCGATCAACCGAGGTTTTCAACCGAGATCGGATTGATTTCCTTCAGGTGCATGGTGAAATGCCTGAGGTATTCCGGCTCGTAAGTGATTTCGAAACCGGACAGCTTGTCCTTGTATTCCATGACTTTCTTGAAGGTGTGGGCGATATATTTCAGGTGCGAAACAGTGTATACTCGCCTCGGTATCGCCAGGCGCACCAGTTCCAGCGCCGGGTAGATGACCTCGCCGGTCTCCGGATCTTTCTGGGCGAACATCAGGCCACCGATCTCGACCGCACGGATACCGCCCTCGCGGTAGAGCGCGATCACAAGAGACTGGGCCGGAAACTTGTCGCGCGGGATATGCCCAAGAAGCGAACCGGCATCGACAAACACCGCATGTCCGCCGGTCGGCTTCACATAAGGAACTCCGATTTTATCCAGTTCCTTGCCGAGGTATTCGACCTGCTCGATGCGATGATGCAGGTATTCTTCGTCGAGCGCTTCGATCAGGCCCCGGGCGATAGCTTCCATATCTCGACCGGTCAGGCCTCCATAGGTGCGGAAACCCTCGATCAAAATCATCAGGTTGGTCATCTTCTGTTCGAGCTCATCATTGTTGAGGCCGACGAAACCGCCCATATTCACAAGCCCGTCTTTTTTAGCCGACATGCAACAGCCGTCGGCATAGGCAAACATCTCCTGAGCGATCTCCTTGATCGATTTATTGCGGTAACCTTCCTCACGCTTTTGAATAAAGTAAGCGTTTTCGGCATACCGGGCGGCATCGAAAAACAGCGGAATGTTATACTTACTACAGATGTCTCGAGTCTGACGGATGTTCTCCATCGAAACCGGCTGACCTCCGCAGGAGTTATTGGTCAGGGTCATGAAGATGACAGGAATCTTTTCTTTGCCTTTGGCGATTATGAAATCCTCCAGGGCGGATATATCCATATTTCCCTTGAAAGGATGATTCGATTTTGGATCCTTGCCTGCTTTTATAATCAAATCGATCGGTATTCCACCTTTATGCAGGGTGTTTCCGCGAGTGGTATCGAAGTGAGTATTGTTGGGAACGTAATCACCTTTCTTCAGGACAGTCGAAAACAAAAGGTTTTCTGCCACTCGGCCCTGGTGAACCGGTATAATGTGTTTAAAGCCGGTGATCTCCTGCAATGTACGAACGAAATTGTGATAGTTTCGGCAACCGGCATAGGCCTCATCACCAACCATCATTCCCGCCCACTGGTTATCACTCATGGCGGAAGTGCCCGAATCAGTCAATAAGTCGATGAAAATATCTTCGGACCGAACGTTGAAGATATTGAAATGGGCTTTCTGGATGATGAGTTCTCTTTCGTGGCGGGTAGTCATCTTGATAGGTTCGACCACTTTTACGCGGTACGGTTCGATCGGAAATTCAAAATCGTCAAGCATGCCCAGACCTTTCTTTATCGCAAGAACAGTTTCCCTTTTTATATCAGGCCTGTTTGAGCCTGAAGGCCGGTTCAATGTGGCCGACCAGTAATTTACGATTATTGTAAACCCGTGGACGAATCAACCGCTCGACGTGATCAAGACGGTCATCCGTTAAAACATCGAGTTGCCTGAGAACTTCGACCACAACCGGTGCCAGTGCGCGAAATCCACCATCGGCAATTTTAACCGCGACTCCCCAGCCCTGATCCAGAAGCGCAACTCCCTGGATCGCTTCCCCGCCCAGTTTGCAGACGATCTCTTTTGGCAGAGCCTGCATAAGGTAATAGTCGCTCCGGCGCTCTCCGGATACCATCAGTGGATATGCCTGCATGGCGGCAATGACCTTCTCAAAAGCGTCTTTGCGCTCCGGTTTGTCGGTTGTACGGGATGCCAGCCGAGCCCATCCAAGGGCGAACTTGTCGATCGTCATGGCGCAGTTAGGAATCGAACAGCCGTCGATCGCCCATATCAACTGATCCGCGGGAACATCGAAGACTTCCGAAACCAGCTCATAGACAATATGTTGCACCTGGCTGTCGAATTCCGGGTAACGTTTGGGGTCTTCGTTTAAGAGCAATGCCAGCGCTAACAGTCCTGAATGTTTACCTGAACAGTTATGTTGTACCGGTGTGAATGTTTCCTCGCGACGCGGGAGAATATCAAACGATCGGTAATCGATCGGCGGGTGAGTTCCGCATTGCAGGAAGCTCTCGTCGAGATTGATTTTCTCGAGGTTCTCGCGCACCTGGCCGACATGTTCCTCGCTTCCCGAGTGCGAACCGCACATGATTGCCAACCCTTTCTGGCTGAAACCGAAGCGTTCGAGTCCACCTCTTTCGATCAAGGCGGTGGCTTGAAACGGTTTCAAAGCTGAGCGTGTAAATGTCGAAAGTCGGGGATCTCCGGCGTAGTAGAGAAGCTCGCCTTCGGAGTTGACGACCGCTATCGAACCGAAATGTGTCGATTCGACAGCTTCGCCACGGTACACTTTTGCCAGTACTTCCTGCACGGCATCTATTATAACATCATGCAGGGCGATATTCAACTGTTATTTTATTTCTGTCTGTAATCACAAAAATAATGTTTATCGCTGGAAATCCACTGCATACGCGGGATTGCATGACCGGGGATGAAATCGATGATCAGATACCGGGCAGACATCAGTGGAA
>WJMC01000124.1 GCA_014728145.1 Candidatus Zixiibacteriota bacterium
GTTCCACCCTGGAACTTGAGGTACTTGACTCCATGGTGGCCCGATGGAACCTGTGTTCCGCAACCGGTGAAGACCACCGGGAGCATAAACATTACGAACATCAGAACCAAAAGCGAACTGCGGCGGATAGTTTTCTTCTGCATATTTTCCTCCTTGTTTTCACAATTATCTTCAATACCGACAAGTTAGACCGATTAAGTCAAAATGCAACAAAATTAAAAACACAACCGACCGTTTACTCATCAGTGTATATACAGGCATGGGCGAAATTTATTTGAAGGAAAGTGCGGATAATCAATCGTCGTTGCAGGGGCCCGGGGCATTGAAGAAAATCCGGTTGACCATGGAGATCACATCGGAAACATCCAGCACACGGTCGCAGTTGTAGTCACCGGCCCACAGCGGGAGCGGGGGAGGACCTTCTTCAAAGATGTAGCGCACCAGGAAATAGGCATCGGATACATTGAATTCACTGTCATTGTTGCTGTCACCGATCAAAAACTGATATTCGAACAGGCCGATATCGTTTCTGATTCCGTTGTAAGGAAAATCCGGGCTCTGGCCCGCACCCGCATCGATCAATGGTGACAGGGGATCGACCCGGAAGTCGCCTCCCGCGGGGTCTAAAAAAAGCGGATCGCGGAATATATTGAAAAAGGTGTCGCAGGGAATCAGGTTGAAATTGAGACAGCAGGAAGTATCCCCGTATTCCTCGAAGCAGTTACCCAGGTCGCCTCCCAGGTTTCCGTAAAAATCGTTGTAACTGATCTGGGGAAAGGAAAAGAAACAACTTATAGCTCCCCAGGGACTGCCGGTTTCGATATTGTTTTTGTAGAAAACACTGTTTTTAACAACAGTACCATCGCATAGGAGAATATGCATAGCTCCGGCTGAATCCGTGGCGTTATTGAAGGCGAATACGCAGTTATTTATGACCGCGCGGGAATTGTCCAGACTCATACCGCCCCCCACAAAAGCGGAATTGTCGTCGATCAGGTTGCGATATAAAATCGGGTTGCTGTCCATAAAAGCACAGCCTCCCCCGGTGATGGAGTTGTTGTGCTTGATGATGTTGTTCGTGATTTTCGGGTTGGAATTACTGCAACAGAGAATTCCGCCCCCCTGGTAAGTACCACCGGTAAGGGTGCCGAACCCGGCTCTAATCGTAAAACCATTTAACCGGCAGGCATTGCTTTCACCTGAATGAAAGATCACCACCGATCCGGAATCGGCCTCACTGCTCTGGGAACCGTCGATTACGGTTTCCTGCACCGTCTGCCAGCTGGAATCGTACAAAAACAATGAACTCAGGAGGATATCTTTCCCGTTCAAGTCAATGTTCTCGTAATAAACGCCAACAGCGACGAGTACCGTATCACCATCCTGGGAACCTGTAATTGCTTCCTGGATAGTAGGATAATCTTTCGGCACTTCAAATATTGCAGCGGAACTGAACGAAGCCCAACACAGCAGATATAATAATGCCGACACCAGCTTTTTAATCATGTCTAACCTAAAGTTGCAACCTACACGGTTAGTTTCTTCTAACCTTTTGGTGCCGACTTTGACAGTATAACTAATTTATCCAGAAAAGCAAGTTTTATGTTCGGTAAGAAAGTCCAATTTTATCGGTAAATTCGATACCCACAACGACAACTTGACAATCCGGGAATCCGGGGGTATAATGTAAGGTGATAATCGGCAGTAACTTGGATGAAAATAAACGACCACAAATGGGAACGACGGATCCTCGTCACCGGCGGGGCCGGATTTATCGGCGCTAATTTTTTATTGTACGAGTTACCAAAGCATCCCTCATGGCTGTTTGTAAACCTCGATAAACTGACCTACGCGGCCAATCCTGACAACCTGATCGACCTCAAAAACAGTCCAAACTACATCTTCCACAAGGGGGATATATGCGACCGCAACCTGCTGGTTGATCTGTTTGAACGTTATAATTTCGATGGACTGATCAATTTCGCCGCTGAAACTCATGTCGACCGCTCGATCATGGATCCTGATTTCTTTTTTCAAACGAACCTGATGGGTACCCTGAGTTTGCTGGAAACTGCCAGGAAATCCATGACTGCCGGGCGCGCATTTCGCTTTCACCAGGTTTCAACCGACGAAGTCTACGGAAGCCTGGAAGGCTCCGGCAGGTTCAGCGAAACAAGCCCGCACCGGCCTTCCTCGCCCTATGCCGCCAGTAAGGCTTCGGCCGACCAGGCAGTCATGGCATACCACAGGACCTACCGGATGGATACAGTTATTACCAATTGCTCCAACAACTTCGGTCCCCGCCAGTACCCCGAAAAGCTGATTCCATTGACGATCCTGAACTGTCTTTCGGGCAAATCGATCCCGATTTACGGCGACGGCCGGCAGGTTCGCGACTGGCTCTACGTGGAGGAACACTGCCGCGCGCTCGAACTTGTCTTCGAACACGGCAATAGCGGTAAAGCATATAATATATCAACCGGTTACGAGTGCGAAAATCTGGAGCTGGTCAAAATGATTTGTGAGCTTGTCGACCGTATCAGCGGCGAGACCGGTCATGCCGACCTGATAAAATTCGTGGCCGACCGTCCCGGACATGACCGCCGTTACGCGCTCGATGCATCCCGCATCGAGACCGAACTGGGATTTGAAGCCAGCTGTAAGTTCGAGCATTGTCTCGAACAGACCGTGAAATGGTATATTGAAAACAGCCGCTGGCTGAAAAATTGCCTGGGATCAAACTATCAAAAATATTACGAACGCTGGTACGGCAACAATCCGGGAGATAGCGATGCTCTACAATCCGATTAAGAAGGGGATAATCCTGGCCGGGGGACGGGGAACTCGCCTGTATCCTGCCACCAGTGTGCTTTCCAAACAGCTTCTGCCGATCTACGACAAACCGATGATCTACTACCCGCTGGCCACATTGATGGAAATGGGAATCCGGGAGATAATGATTATTTCGACTCCACTCGATCTTCCCAGGTTCGAGGCATTGTTTGGCGACGGAAGCCGTCTGGGGCTGAGATTTCGATACACCGAACAGCCGAGCCCGGAGGGGATCGCTCAGGCATACCTGATCGGACGGGAGTTTATCGGAGACGATCCGGTGGCATTGATCCTGGGAGATAATTTCTTCAGCCATTACCAGCCATTCAGGGATTATGCCACAAAGTTCAAAACCGGCGCGGTAATTTTCGGCCGTTATGTCCAGAATGCTTGTCGTTACGGGGTGATTGAAATGAATCATGCGGATCAGATTAAAAGCCTGGTGGAAAAACCCCGGAAGTCCGAATCCAATTATGCCATGACCGGTCTCTACCTGACCGATGCGCGTGTCTGCGAAATCGCCGAAAAATTGAAACCTTCGAAACGTGGAGAACTCGAGATCGTGGATGTGATGAATAATTATCTGTCATTAAACCAACTCCACGTCTGGATTATCACACGCGGTGTCGACTGGATCGATGCCGGAACCCCGTCATCACTTCAAACGGCTTCCTGGCTGGTCCAGAAACATGAAGAGAAAACCGGAAAAAAACTCGCCTGCCTCGAGGAAATCGCCTACCGTCGGGGATATATTGACGATGCGCAGGTGAACGAAATCATCGATTACTACATTGAAAGTGAATACGGTGAATACCTGTTCAAAAGGGTCAGTGAAATACGAAAGCGGAAAGAAAATGAATCCTGATTACAACATTACGGGTGTAGATATCAAACGGCTGAAAGCTTTTGAGGACCAGCGCGGATGGCTGGCGGAAATTTACCGGGCCGATGAGCTCGACGAGGGACAATTTCCGCAGATGGCCTACATCTCAATGACCCGACCGGGGATGAGTCGCGGGCCTCATGAACATCGCTGTCAAACCGACCTGTTCTGCTTTCTGGGAACTTCAGATTTTGTGTTGCTTGTATGGGACAATCGTCCAGACTCACTAACATACCGGAAGAAAGCCAGGATTGAAATTAATAGAGAAGAGCTCGTATCGGTAAAAATCCCGCCCGGAGTAGTCCATGCCTATAAAAACATGGGTGAAAACGAGGGTTTGATCCTGAACGCCCCGAACAAGCTATATGCCGGCAGAAAACGCAGGGAAGAAGTCGATGAGATCCGTTACGAGGACGATCCCGGAAGTCCTTTTAAAATTGACTTTTAGATTTCTATCCGGTCGTTTTTATCCACATCGCGATTGAAACAGGAGACTGTGCGGGTACGCCCGGTTTCGGGATCGATATCCAAAAGCAGGGAATTGAATATATAGTCGTTTTCAGCCACTTTTTTGCGAGGAAACAGAGAGGTCATGTACGATTCAATGATTCCCTCCGGACGGTAACCGACGACCGAGTACTTACTGCCCAGGATACCGACATCGGAGATATAAGCGGTACCGTTGTCGTCCAGATTCAAATCAGCGGTCTGGACAGAAAAATGAGTACCGATTACCGCACTCACCCGTCCACTCAGAAAATAGCCCAGGCACAATTTTTCGGAAGTGGCGTTGGCATGGAAATCAACTATGATTATTTTGGCTGAATCTTCGTGCTGTTTGATAATACCTTTGGCGGCCATAAAGGGATCATTGAGCATGGGATTTTTGAAATTTGTACGGCCGAAAACCGAAATCACGCAGACCGGAATATTGCTGGATGTTTCCCTGATGGTAAACCCACGACCGGGGTTGCCGATGAAGGCGTTGGCCGGACGCAGTACGAAATCATAGGAATCCAGAAGCTCGACCGTTGCCCGTTTTTTAAAGCAGTTGTCGCCCAGGGTGATAACATCTACCCCCGCTCTCTCGAGATCCTCGACATCCTCGGAATTAACTGAAAAACCATTGTCGATTTTGTTGCCGTTGACGATCACGAAATCGAGTTCGAGTTCATTGCGAATCCGGGATAGGTTTTTCTGCAGGATCGTTTTTCCACGCTTGCCGACAACTTCGCCGACGAAAAGAAGTTTCATTATGAACAAGCCGCCTTTCCGTTAAAGGGCTAAAATAAGGCCTTCTTCAGAAAACGCAAAAACTATCTGTATATATTTTGTACAGCCTGTGTTTATGAGGGTTTTAAGCCTGTGGTGTTCCTCAACTAATGCTACTGCATGCCGATATTTTAATTAACTGAGCTACTCAGTACCAGGTGATAATAAAGTAACGGGAAACCTCGGAGATGTTGTGAGTATTCCAAACACGAAGTATATTGACGTATCCAGATCGGAAGGTACGGAGATCGATCAACTTCTGGAGTTGATTTCGCTTTTCGTACACGATCTCGAGGGACCCCTGGCCGCCATGCAAGCGATCCTTAGACTTCTCGAAAACGACCGGCTCGACTTGAACAGGAAAAATCATGTCGATCTGGTCAAAAGCAGTGAAGTTGCCATGGAACGCGCCCGCGCCATCATCGGCGATTTAATGTTTATTTCAAAATCGGGCCAAATGGGCATTCCGGTAATGATGGAAACCGTCCCTTTCAAGCAGTTGATAGAAAACAGCCTCGAGCTGATCTCATCGACTGCCGATGAGCAAGGTATAAGAGTCGTCGTCAACCATCCGGACCGGGATTATGTTGTCGCGGCCGATCCGGGCCTGCTTTTGCGGGTCATGGATAACCTCCTGTACAACGCTATCCGGCATTCTCCGCCCGATGGCGAGATCATCATAACAGGGGTTGCGCGCAAGGGCTACCTGATCGTCACGATCGCCGACCAGGGTCCCGGGTTTAACGATTTCGATCCCAATGAACTGTTCGACAAGTTCAGACAACTCGAACTCCGCAAAGAAGGCAAGCACCGCGGGGTCGGTCTGGGATTGTTTTTCTGCAACCAGGCAATATCTGCCATGGGGGGTAAAATCTGGGCCCAGGGACGTCCCAAAGGAGGAGCTGAATTTAAGTTCACACTAAAGATAGAGGAGTAAATCATGGCACATTTGGATGGATTCGAGGCTGAATCTTATCTGAAATCGGGAGCCAATGAACTGCGTGTTCTCGAATACAACGTCTGCGGACATGCATTCGGAATCAACATTCTCAAGGTTAAAAAGATTGTCTCGCACATGAACCAGTTCATGTCCATGCCGGAATCTCATCCAGCCATTCGAGGCGTCTTCGAGGACCGCGGTACCGTGGTACCCCTTATCGACCTGGCGTATTTTCTGAGCATTCCCCGCAGTGATGAGGAACCGCCCCAGAAAGTGATTATTACTGAGTTTTTTGAAATGACCAACGGTTTCTGGGTTGACCGAATCGACTGGATTCATCATTTCAAATGGGAAGATGTCATCGACCCGACCAAAGTAATGCACGGTTTCGACCAGCGCTACGTAATCGGGATTGTCAAACCGAGTGAAGACCGTATGGTTTTGCTTCTCGATTACGAGAACATCATCATGGATATCAGCCCGCAGTTGAGACAGGTAGCCAACTCCCAGATTTCCAAGGCAGCTCCTGTTGTCGGCGGGGGACGACATATCCTGGTGGCCGAGGATTCTCCGGCGGTGCGCACCATGCTGGCCTCCGAGCTGGAAGACCTCGGTTTCGAAGTCCTCCAGGCACGTGACGGCAAAGAAGCGCTGGATGCTCTTGACAAGTACGATGGATCGCTCGATCTGATCATCTCCGACGTCGAGATGCCTCGTATGGACGGTCTGGCATTAACTGTCGCGGTCAGGGGAAGCAAATTCAGAAACACACCGGTCATCGTGTATTCATCGATCGGAGATATCGGCATGAAAGCGCGTGCCAAATTCCTCAAGGCCAATGCCCATATCACCAAGCTCAATTTCGATCAGCTGATTGAGCAGATCGGTGAACTTATCGGCAACGAACCGAAGGATTCGCCCGCGGTTGAAATCCAGCCTGAAACGGAAACCCCCGAGACAGGGGAAGAAGTTGAAGCGGAAACCGCTTCCCGGGATCAGGCGGAAACCGAATCGGTGCCGGAGGACAAACCTGAAGACTCAATGGTGAATGAAGACCAGGCTGAAGTTAAATCAGAAAGCGAAGAGGCTCCTTCCACTGCGGATACGCCGGTCCCTGAAGAAGAGCAGGCAGGTGATCCAGAAGTCGCGATGTCAGCCGAAGAGGAACCGCTTCAAACGGCCCCGGAAAAATCAGTTGCTGAAACTGAAATTGAAGCCGGGCAATCCGGGGATGATGAGCCCATAGCTCAACAGGAAAATTCCGAATCAGATCAGGAAACTGCTGAACAAGTTTCACAAGACAAACTCAATGCCGAAGCTGAGCCCGAAAAAGAACGGGCTGAACCTGAGCAAAAACAACCGACAGAGCCGGAAACTGAAGCAGTCAATGATATCGCGGACACCATAAAATCCGAGAGTGAACAGGTCGAGAAGGCTGTCGAGGAAGGGATCTCGGGCAGTATGGGTATGATGCCGTCGATCGGTCAGGATGAAGCTCTTTTGACTCCTCCAATGCCGGATATAAATGATAAACCGGTCGAAAAAGCGGTCGAAGATATGGCGCCGTCGACTAAATCATCCGGCAAAGACAAGAAGTCATCAAAATCCACCCGATCTAAAGCCAAAACCGGTAAAGCCAAAGACAAATCCACAAAAGCGAAAAGCGCAAAGTCCAAAGCCGGCACAAAGACTAAATCTTCATCAAAGAAGAAATCCACACGCTCTAAAAAGAATAAGAAGGAAGAAGTATTTGTGTAGGCGATAGATACGCAGTTCAACGGGCGGGGATTATTCTCCGCCCGTTTTGTTTATGACCGAATCCAGAAACTCTCCGCTGATTTCAAAAAACCTGTTTTTCTGTTCAATAAACGGCCTGTGGCCTGACTTTTCGAACATCACCAGCTTCCCATTCGGCAGTGCGTCGGCGATCTCTTTTTGTACAATCGGCGGACAGACGCGATCGTAGCGCCCGCTGACGATCAGGGCCGGGCATTCAACCTTGTTTAACTGCGGAACCAGTTCAACATCCCTGAGAGTCCCCTCCACCGACCATTCCGGATCGGGTCCGACAATGGCGAGGTAGACCATGTAATTGAATCCCACCGACAGGCTGTCACTGCTGAGTTTCCAGATACTGTCCATGATAGACGCGTTGTCCGGATCGTAGTAATACATCTCACTGATGTCCGGCCAGACCTTTTCGAAAAGTGAATCTGAAGTCGCTAAGCCCGCTGAATGCAGTGAATCGAAAACTGCCCACTGTTCGGGAAACTGCCGTTGTAGAAAATATTTCATACCATCAATATTATACTTTTGAAAGGAATCTCTCCCTGAGTGAGTGCAGGAAGTTATGACTGCATGGCAGTGGCGGGGGTATTTCAGCGCATACATCAAGGCCGGAGTACCGCCATAGGAATGGCCATAAACAATAATCCTTTCAGCTCCCAGCGACTGCCTGACGGCCTCGATGTCGAGCACGTCTTTTTCGACGGAGTAGGCGTCTTTGAGATGATCCAGGTTTTCTGAACGCCCCCGTCCGCGGTTATGCACATACACCAGCCGGCCATATTCGAGCCAGTCGGAGTGGGTATACCGATAAAAATTCGGATTGCCCCCCGGACCGCCGGCAATAATCATAATCGGCATACCTTCACCCTGCGTTTCATAGTAGATTTCCACGCTGTCCGGAGTCAGTGTTGTATAGCCTGTTATCTCCTGAGCGTGCGCGCTAAACGGCAGAAGTATCATAAGCAATGTTAACATCGCAATAAGTTGTTTCATACCAACCTCATGAAAAAACGCCCCGGTCTCTATGGCCGGGGCGTCGAGATCATCAATCTATTTATTAATTCCGAAATGATCGAAAATAAAGGCATATTCGAAAGCTATATCTTTAATGGCGTCGTAGCGACCGCTGGCTCCCATATGCCCCTCACCCATCTTGATCTTGAATAAAAGCGGGTTGTCATCGGTTTTAGTGGCACGCAGTTTGGCGGTCCATTTGGCCGGTTCCCAGTACTGCACACGGGGATCATTGAGACCGGCGGTGATCAGAATCGTGGGGTAATCCTGTGCCTTGACATTGTCATAGGGTGAATACGAACGCATATAATTATAGTATTCTTCGTCATTCGGATTTCCCCATTCATCGTATTCAACCACGGTGAGAGGAATGGTGGGGTCCATCATGGTGTTGATCACATCCACAAACGGCACCTGCGCGATCACGATCTCAAACAGGTCCGGCCTCATATTCATGGTTGCGCCGACAGTCATACCGCCGGCCGAACCTCCCGCAACAACCATTTTTTCTTTGGACGTGTAATTCTCTTTGACCAGGTGTTCTCCGCAGGCGATCAGGTCGAGGAAGGTATTGCGTTTTTTAAGAAGTTTGCCCTCTTCGTACCATTGCCGGCCCAACAGGCCTCCCCCACGCACATGAGCCAGCGCCCATACGAACCCGCGGTCGAGAAGCGACAACCTCACGCTCGAGAACCAGGGGTCCATGGAACTGCCGTAGGCGCCATAGACATACAGGTAAAGCAGATTCGTACCATCCTGCTTGAATTGATCTTTTTTGTAGACCATTGAGATAGGAATCTCGGTGCCGTCATGGCTGGTGGCATAGACCCGCTTGGTCTCATACTGGCTGGGATCGTAGCCACCAAGGACTTCCTGCTGTTTTTTGAGCTCGCGCTCGCGGGTTTCCAAATCGTAATCGTAGACCGAACGGGGAGTTACCATAGAGTAATAAATAAAACGCAGTTTGTCGGTCTCGTATTCCGGGTTGGCACCACCGCTGACAGTGTAGATAGGCTCAGGAAAATCTATGTAATAGTCACTGCCATCGCTGAAGTTGTAAACATGGATATTATTTAGTCCCTTCTCGCGTTCGTAAATTACCATGTAGTCTTCGAACAGGTCCATACCGTCCAGCTTTACCTCAGCGCGGTGGGGTATTACTTCCTCCCAATCATCCATACTGGAGGTGCCGATCGGGGCTTCCACCAGCTTAAAATTTTGGGCATCCTTGTTGGTCATGATCAAAAAGCGGTCGTCATGATGATCGACATCGTATTCGACCTCACGTACCCGGGGCGTGATGATTTTAAATTTGGCATCAGGCTGGTCGGCCTTTATGTAGTGATATTCACTGGTGTTTTTAGAGCCGATTCCGATAAATATATATTTTTCACTGCTGGACTTGCCCATGCCCATCCAGAAAGCATCGTCCTCCTCGTGAAAAACCATCGGGTCATCGGCCTGCTTCGAGCCCAGTTTATGGCGGAACGCCTTGTGGGGACGATTGGCTTCATCGCGCATTGTATAAAACAGGGTCTTGTTATCGTTAGCCCATACAACGGAATAGCCGATATCGGTAATCGTGTCCTTGAGATATTCCCCGCTGTTTAGATCCTTGATTACCAGCGTGAAACGCTCGCGTCCGAGGGTGTCCATCGAGAATGCCAGAAGGTTGTGATCCGGGCTGACCTTCATGGTTGCGATATCGAAGTAATCGTAGTTTTCCGCCAGCACGTTCTGGTCCAGGTAAATCTCTTCTTCAGCATCCAGTGAGCCTTTCTTGCGGCAGTAAATCCTGTACTGTTTGCCCTCTTCCGTGCGCGTGTAGTAATAATAATCATCGATCTTGGTGGGCACATCCTCATCGGTTTCCTTGATACGGGACAGGATTTCGTCGTAAAGCTCTTTCTGGAACTCATTGGTGTGTGCCATGACTTCTTCGGCATACTGGTTTTCCGCTTCGAGGTAAGCGATCACATCCGGATCCTCCCTGTCCCTGAGCCAGAAATAGTCATCTGTGCGAATTTCGCTGTGAAAAGTGTCGACTTTGGGGCTGATCTTAGCCACCGGCGGTGTCGGTTGTTCCTTTGAACCGCAGGCCAGACCGACCGCCACAAGAGCTGATAGAAAGGTTGTGAACAGAATCAGTTTAATGCTTGTTTGAAAAGCTTTCATCATTACTCCTTATAGTAAAAACATAGTTCTTCAGGCTATCCTGCAACATCTCACGGATCGGATAAATTTCGGAAATCCGCATAAAATGTCAACCGAAAGATAATAATATTTAACGGGGAAAAACGAGTCCGGTTTCCCGGCAAGGTATAATTTGACACATTTTCAGCAGTCGGGAAGCATGTCACCATCTGTATCGCAGGGGTTTGCGCCGTTCTGGAAAATAAACGCCAGCAGGTAGACCGCGTCGGAAACGTTCACCAGATTATCGCAGTTAACATCACCGGCATCGTAGGGTTGCGGGGCATCGCCCTGCAAGAAGACGTAATTGATGATATAAACCGCATCGGTGATGTTCACCATCTGGTCGAAATTGGCGTCACCGCAGTCGTAGTCTTTCTCCAAGACGATAATTTCACCGGTCAGCAGGTCATTATAGCTGTTGTCATCTTCGGGATTAATGCTCTCATAACTGATGCTGAATACTGCTCCGATCAGTGAAGGGAACTGGAAATGATCAAAATCAATGGAAACCGTATCACCGCTGGCCAGATCAGTGATCTGGACCGTATCGAGATAAACAACCGCGCTGGAATCCTCAATTTTACAGGTAACAAGGGCGGACTGACGTCCATGACGGAAGTTTTTTACCACTGCTTCAGGTGACCATGTAGCGTTTGGTAAAATCCTTTTGGGAATTTCGGCTGATTTCAATCCCAGATCCAAAGCACCGGACCCGAGCGCATAAAATTTACCGTCGAAAGCCCCAAAATACAGATATCCGCGATCATCGATTGTGGCGGATGATTCGATCCCTCCGCCGGCCTTGAACTTGTAGCGCAGTGAACCGTCGGGATAGAAGGCATAGAGGTTAGAATCGCGCGATCCGATATAGATGATACCGTCGCCGTCGATAGTGGGGGAAGCGTCAACCGGACCACCGGTCTTGTATTTCCAGATCATCCGGGCCGAATCGACATCGTCGGCCAGGGCATAGACACAGCTATCGTAGGAACCGAAATAGATCGTCCCGTCCTCGGCAATCGCCGGCGAAGATTCGACACCGTCGCCGGTTTCGAAGGCCCACTTGAAACTGCCGTCGGGATGGAAAGCAAAGAAGCTCGTGTCCACTTCGACCGGTTGTATTCCAAACGCTCCATACGGATCGGTTCCGACATAGATACTTCCATCGGGACCGATAGCCGGAGAAGCATCGACCAGGTGACCGTCATAGAAACCGCCGGTAGGCGCGCTCCAGAGCA
>WJMC01000125.1 GCA_014728145.1 Candidatus Zixiibacteriota bacterium
ACCAGGATAGTGCGGTCGCATCCGGCCGAGGTCTCGATTATATAGGGCAAATACTTTTCATTTCTGGCCTGGTCGAAATAACGCAGGTCCTTACCGCTGGTTTCCATGTGATGCGAGAGATCGTAATCGGTGCGGTTGTGGATCCCTTCCAGCTCCTTGAATCCGAACGGGAACTCATACTCGATATCGACAGCGGCCTTGGCATAATGGGCCAGGTCATTGGGACCGTGCTCTACCAGGCGAAGCTTCTCTTTTTTGATCCCGAGATCATAATAGAACTTAATCCGCTGGTCACGCCAGTAGTCAAACCATTTGTCATCTTCACCTGGCGGTATAAAGTACTGCATCTCCATCTGCTCGAACTCACGGGTGCGAAAGATGAAATTCTTTGTGGTAATCTCGTTGCGGAAGGCTTTGCCGATCTGGGCGATACCGAATGGGATCTTCTGTCGCGAAGGTCCCTGGACATTGAGGAAATTGACATAGATCCCCTGGGCTGTCTCAGGCCTCATAAAGATCACTGCGGAAGAATCTTCCACGGGCCCCATAAAGGTTTTAAACATCAGGTTGAAATTACGCGCCTCGGTCAGATCCCCGCCACATTCCAGCGGGCTTTTCGAAGGCTTTTTGGGACAGGTTTCGTTTTCGAGGTTGTCTGCCTTGAAACGAGCTCCGCAGGTCTTGCAGTCGACCATCGGATCGGTAAACGAGGTGACATGACCGGAAGCTTCCCAGACCTTCGGATGCATCAAAATCGACGCGTCCACGCCCTCGATATCGTCTCGTTTCATGGTCATCTCACGCCACCAGTACTCCTTCAGGTTGCGTTTGAGCTCGACCCCCAGCGGACCGTAATCCCAGCAGGATCCCAGACCTCCGTATATCTCTGAAGACGGGAATATATACCCGCGTCGCTTACATAAGCTGACTATTTTGTCCATTGGTCCGGATTCTTTTCTCGCCACGACTCCTCCTGTTCAACTGTTGCCTATTCTGGACAAAAAGTTAAGTGAATTGAAACTCGGTTTGCCCTCGGTATGGTAACTGACAAATGAAAACATCAGGTCCCTGAAGACATTTTTCTGCTTGTCCGAAAGATTCAGGTTCTTAAGTTTGTCTATTTCCGCATTGCGTACATCACCCATGACTCTAAGCAAGCCCCTGTCGAGCTTGAGATAGCCCCTCTGTGGATCAGTTTTGTCGTCGGCGATCACCCCGCCCTCCTCGACCGAGAAGAGGACTTCCCCGGAGGTAAGCTCCGTCCCGGACTTAACACAGTTCACGAGCTCCGGTGCCAGCCCCAGAAGATCCAGTAACTTCAGCAAAAACGCCAAAAAGTAGAAATCCAGCTTGCGAGGCTGGCAATAGTTGAGCATATAAAAGGCCTTTTTTACCAGCTCATAGACCTGTTTCTGCTTCTCGCCCGGCAGTGTCATGCCCTCGAGAGCTTCGACCACCGCCGAAGCATAACTCAACCGCCTGATATCGCCGCCCAGATCATTGTTGTTGCGAAACTGATTGACCTGCGAAATCACTCCCAGGTTGTCCTCGTTTTTGCGGTAGTACAAAAGTTCCACCTCGGAGAATGGTTCCAGTTTGCCAACCATGGTCGATCCCGGCTTGCGCGCCCCCTTGGCCAGAAGACGGGTCCTGCCGTCAGATGCCAGAAAAGCATCGACAAGTAATGATGTCTCGCCCTGACGGTCACGCTTGAGAATAATCGCATCTGTCCTATGAAGGGTCATTTGGGCCTGCGATTCCGGGTGGTAGTTTAATCAATATCTCGCCCGGCTTCTTCATCCAGTAATGCTCACGGGCCAGCTTCTCGAGGTAGAATTCGTTGTCGAGTTGACGATACTGCCATTGAAGCGAAGCCAGTTCGCCTGTCAGCCGATGGATTTTCTGCCGGAGCATACGGGCTTTCTGGTATTTTCGTATCAGCTCAAACGTCCCGAACGGCCCGATACACAATTGTACCACCAGAATAACAGCGATCAGTCCCACGCTGATTTTAATCAGGCTGCTGCGCTTACGCAGGCTCTCCTGCTTCAGATGGCGCAGAAGATTGGCGGGGGCATAATCTACTTTCTGGTATTTTCGACGGGCTTTACTCATAGTTTCAAATTGCTGAACGCGCTCTTTCCGGCATACAGGGCAACATCGCCGAGTTCTTCCTCGATCCGTATCAATTGATTGTACTTGCAAATCCGATCGGTACGACAGAGCGACCCGGTCTTGATCTGGCCCGCCTGCGTGGCCACAACCACATCGGAAATAGTCGTATCTTCGGTTTCACCCGAACGATGGGAAACCACCGCGGTATAACCGTGTTTCTGAGCCATCTCGATCGTTTCCAAAGTCTCCGTCAAACTGCCGATCTGGTTGAGCTTGATCAAAATCGAGTTGGCCGCATTTTTATCTATACCGGTTTTGAGCCTCTTGGGGTTGGTTACGAAGAGGTCATCGCCGACGATCTGGACCTTGTCGCCAATCGCTTTGGTCAGCTCGACAAAGCCGTCCCAGTCATCCTCGGCCAGGCCATCCTCAATCGATATAATCGGAAAATCCTTGCACAGATCTCCATAGAAACCGACCATCTCGGCCGATGACAGCTTGCGCCCTTCACCAGCCAAATCATAGACTTTCGCCTTTTCATCATAAAACTCGCTGGCCGCCGGATCGAGAGCATAGAAGATCTGTTCGCCCAGTTTGTACCCGGCTTTTTCAACTGCCTCGGTAATCACTTCCAGGGCTTCACGGTTGGTCTTTAGGTTGGGAGCGAACCCGCCCTCATCACCGACCGAGGTGGCCAGATTACGCGAGCCCAGCACTTTCTTGAGGCTCTGGAAAATCTCCGAACCCCAGCGCAGGGCTTCGGCAAAGGTATCAGCGCCGACCGGCATGATCATAAATTCCTGCAAATCGACAGTGTTGTCGGCATGGCTTCCGCCATTTAAGATATTCATCATCGGCACAGGCAAAAGATTGCAGTTCGTCCCGCCGATATAGCGATACAATGGCATCCCGCAGGCTTCTGCCGCGGCTTTACAGACCGCCAGCGAGGTTCCCAAAATCGCATTTGCTCCCAGTTCCTTCTTGGTATCGGTGCCGTCCAGCTCCAGAAGAAACTGGTCGATCATCTTCTGTTCTGTGGCCGGGATCCCCTCTTTAACAAGTGCCGGTCCGATCTTGTTGTTGACGTTACCGACCGCCTTGAGAACCCCTTTGCCGTTGTAACGTTTCTTGTCGCCGTCGCGCAGTTCCAGAGCTTCATACGCTCCGGTCGAAGCGCCCGAAGGTACCGCCGCCCGTCCGAAAGAACCGTCATCCAGGTAACATTCCACTTCAACCGTGGGATTGCCCCGAGAATCCAGAATCTCACGACCGATAATCAATATAATCTGTGACATATATATGCTCCTTTGAACATGTAGATTTTCCGTGAAAGTATGAAGAGCGTGCCGGATACGCAAGTTAAAACTGCGTTACAGGAGTTGCAAACGTTTGCGCAGAATCCACTCCAAAGACAGAAAACCGAGGATGATCAAAAGCACCCACAGGCTCTGGGCGAGCTTCGCTTCGGCTGTCTCGACCCGAAATCGCGGAACAGCTTTGAGATCATCGGCGAGTTGCTCGAAATCTGCCAGCTTGTAGTGATTTCCGCCTGAGACCTGGCTGATTCGTTGCAGGATATCCGGGGGCAGGAAGAGGGTTTCTTCCTCAAGTGAAAAACCTTCGACTTCAAACTGACCGTCAAGCTTCTTTAATGTCTTATCTTCCCAGACCACTTCAGCCCGGTAATCATATTTGCCCGATGACAGAAGCCCCAGATCCGAGCTGAAACTGCCGGGACCGCTCTGTGGCATCGCCACCACCAGGCTGTCTCCAGCCTGCGGAGTAACCACGAGGTTGATTACGCTGTTCTCGAGCGGGGTATAGTTATCATCCATAACCACGCCCTGAAAGGTGACCCTTTCGCCGCTTTTGTAAACCTGTTGCGAGGGTGACAGCCGTATCTGCTCGACATCTTCCTGGGTTGTCAGCCAGTTTATGGAGTTCATCACGATCTGCCGGTAGGCCTGATCATCACCGCCAAAGCCAATATTTAGAAAATCGAGTTTCCAGAGAGGACCGGTCAAAAACGTCAGCACCTTACCGCGTCCCACACCATGATAGAAAATCAGGGGCAATTTCTGATCGCGGTAGTACTTATCCGGATGTAAGGCCAGAATCCTGGCGCCGGTTTTCGGTTCGATCACCTGCAAATGCTCTTCGAACGGCGGAATCTTTTCCCAGAGTTTGAGATTTTGTCTCGAATCTTCGGACAAACGGGTGACCGGATGCAAGAGACCTTCCTCGGTTAGCTCGACATGGAATGGAAAATCATTGAAATAGCGCACCCGCCTGCTGTCGTTGTAGGGAAATGCCGGATGCTTCTCGGCATTGGGCAGATTTCCCGCTGCCCCGCGTGACTGCAGGTACCAGATTGATCCACCTGAATTCTGCACATACTCGTCGAGCTGTGTCAAATACCTCGCGAAGAAATTATTTGTGCAGTCGACAAAAATCAGCAAATCGAAGTCTGCCAGTGAATCGAGGTAATTCGCGAACTGCCCGGCATCGAGTCGGCCCCGATTTCGGCTCAACACAAATTCGAGATCGAAGTCCTCCGAGGCGGATATCGTCCGCTTGAGGAAAGTCAGTTCCCAGTTGAGCTCCTCGGTTGCCAGAAGAATCCGTTTCTTCGATTTGAGCACTTTCAGGCTGACACTGCGACGGTTGTTATCGGACAGCTTTTCATCCTCTTGAACAGGCAGATTAAGGCTGAACGTATGTCTTCCCGGCTTTGGCGGAGTTACTTCGAGACTAATCTTCTGACGCTGTCCTTTCCCCAGGAGGCGCACTGTTTCGCGGATCAACTGCTTGCCCTCGGTCGAAACAGTCAACGGCAGGCTGAGTTGTTCGAATCCCCTCCCCTCGATCTCGACCGTGAACTCGGTCGGGCGGTTGGCGTAGGCTACCGGATCGTGTTCGACAGAAACTATACGAATGTCCCGGCTTATCTGCTGTGGTCCGAGGTCAACTGTATAGATCGGTATCCCCAGTTCACGCGATGCTTCGACCGGATCGACCCCGAAATTGGAGAGGCCGTCTGAGGCGATCACAACCGCTGTCAGGTTGCGCTCCCTGTATTTTTCTTCAAGTGCTAAAATCACATTGCCGAGCGCGGTCTGCTGACCGGACTGATCGATTACGGGGTCGGCTGACAGAGAATCAGAAAAGCTGAAGCGGTCAACCCCGGCTTCGGCGGGAAAATAACTCTCGTATTCACCGGCAACCAAACCTTCGATAAAATCCGCCTTGCGTTTGAAATCCTCGACCGTCTTCAAGCTCGAGCTGTTATCAGCCAGTACCGCGATCCTGGGTTTTTCGGTCTGTTTGTACTGCAGTGTAAAAACGGGTTCGGCCACGCAGAAAATCGCGAACAAAAGAGCAACTGCCCGCAAGATTCCCAGAAAGTACTTCCACCCGGAAGACAAAGGCGGATTGGTCCTGCGGTATAACAGCAGAACCAGTACGGCATAGAAGACCAGGGCTACCAGCGCGAAAATCAGCCAGCGATTATCAAATACCAAAGATATCTGTTCAGCTCCAAACATATAAGCTTATACGGTCAAGACGGGTAAAAGATCAGTTGTCACGGTTGATTGTGAAATGAATGATATTTTCCAAAGACTGGCTGTAACTCGATTTTGGAAACCCGCGCACGAAATCAAGTGCCCTGCGTCCGTAATCGGTCGCCCGCCTGCGGGCGTAATCGACTCCGCCTTCAGAATTTATATATGCCAGGATTTTTTCCAGGCTGTCCTCGTTGAGACCGTTGTTGAGGATCGCCATGATCTCCTCTTTTTCGGAATTACTGCCTTCCCTGAGAGTGTAAATCAGCGGGAGGGTAACTTTCCCCTGAAGCAGGTCTAGACCGACCTCTTTACCTGTCCTGGAAGTAGTGCCGACCAAATCGAGGATATCGTCGGCGATCTGAAAGGCGGTACCGATATCATTGCCGAAACCTGAAAAACTGGACACTCTGCCCGGCTTTTCACAACGGAGGATCGCGCAGGAGGCCGAGGAAACAGAGAACAAAGCCGCGGTCTTGTCGCCAATGATACGATAGTATTCGTTTTCATCCAGATCCCAGTTGAAGGTCTCCTCGATCTGGCGCAGTTCACCATAACTGACCTGCTCAGTCGCGCGCGAGACCCGGGCTACCAGCTCACTCGAGTCGGTCTCCACCAGAAGCCGAAAAGCCTTGGCGAAGAAGTAATCCCCCATCAGGACGGCAACCAGGTTGTTCCACTTGTAGTTGACAGTACTCTGCCCACGACGGGTGCCGGAATCATCGACCACATCGTCGTGCAGAAGCGTGGCGGTATGTATCAATTCGATCGCCAGGGCGGCCTTGACCATATTGGGATGGGTCAGGCCGGCGGCACGGCTTATTAAAAATGAGATGGCCGGACGGATTCGCTTGCCCTTCTTTTTCAAAAGATGAAAGATCACATTCGAAATCAAATCCGACTCCGAGGACAACACCTCGTCGGTTATCTGATCGAACTCCTGAAGATCGGCTTCGACCGGCTCTAACAATTCCTTCAACTTTTCTCTGTCCATATTCTGGTTACCGATAATATCAAAAAACGATCATAAGTCAATTAAATTCAACTACTCCCACTCAATTGTCGCCGGGGGCTTGGAGGATACATCATAGACAACCCTGTTGATACCCCGGATATTGTTAACAATCGTGGAGGAAACATGTTCTAAGAGATCAGCCGGAAGCCGGGACCAGTCGGCAGTCATACCGTCGGTCGAGTTGACAGCCCGGAGCGCGATTACGTTTTCATAAGTGCGCTCATCGCCCATAACCCCCACAGCCTGAACCGGCAGAAGCACGCTGAACGCCTGCCAGACCTTATCATACTGATCGAACTCGCGCAGGGCATCGATAAAAATCTTGTCCGCTTCCCGTAAAAGCTCAAGCCTCTCGGCAGTGATCTCTCCCAGGATCCTGACCGCCAGGCCGGGTCCGGGAAATGGATGACGCCACAGGATCTCTCGTTTCAAGCCCAGCTTTTCACCCAGCTCGCGCACTTCGTCCTTGAAAAGTTCGCGGAGCGGTTCAACCAGCGTCATATCCATCCGCTCCGGCAGACCGCCGACATTGTGATGTGATTTAATCGTGGCCGAGGGACCTTTAAACGAAACCGACTCGATCACATCCGGGTAAAGTGTCCCCTGCGCCAGGTACTTTATCTGACCCAGTTGTTTAGATTCCTGCTCGAACACTTCTATGAATGTATTACCGATAATTTTACGTTTTTGCTCGGGGTCGACCACACCTTCCAGCCTG
>WJMC01000126.1 GCA_014728145.1 Candidatus Zixiibacteriota bacterium
ACTACTCTCAGGCTCCGAGTGCAACCGGTAGCGCGGCAATCGACTCGATCTTCAATATCACGCAGATTACAAACGAAGACGGACAAGCTGATTACCCCTGGTTCTGGAGCAGTACCACCCATGCCCGTTCCGACGGCACCGGCAGTAGCGCGGTATATATCTGTTTTGGTCGCGCTTTGGGTTATGCGATGGGCGACTGGCTGGATGTTCATGGCGCTGGTGCACAGCGGAGCGACCGGAAGTATGCAGATTTCAGCGCGTACTCCTATATTTCCGACGGTTACTATTTCGCTATGAGCCCGCAGGGCGATGCTGTCCGGATCTATAATTACGTCCGCTTGGTACGCGTGGCAGAGTGATACACCCTGTAACTTCAGACGGAGACGAATTAGGAATAAAAAACTGGCATTGATAAAATGTATTAAAGAAGGCTGAGCTGGAGAGTAAATATCCTGGGTCTTAAAGGGATTTCAGTAGCGTACCTCTCTTTTTTGATAATAATCAGCTGTTTGGATTCTTCCACAACACCCTGACTGCGTAGTCCAAATACGCACACCTTGTGATAACAGGACAAAAAGTGCTTGTTTTTAGATCA
This sequence comes from Candidatus Zixiibacteriota bacterium, assembly GCA_014728145.1. Taxonomy (NCBI): domain Bacteria; kingdom Pseudomonadati; phylum Candidatus Zixiibacteriota; species Candidatus Zixiibacteriota bacterium. Next base: position 596 of record WJMC01000126.1, read on the forward strand.
ATATTTAGTATATTAGTAAACAATTATTGCCTATCTGTGTTTACTGATAAAACGTCCTTACTGGATATTATGAATTATAATGATTAAACTGGGAATAGCTATACTGATAATTTCAGCTCTTTGTATTTCGCATTCAGCGGAGTATTTTGAGGCTGAATGCGAGCATGGTTGCGGGTGTGAATCCTCACATACCTGCGTTTGCGAGCCGTGTTCTTCATTTTTTGTATTTCTCAATGCTGACATGCATTCTTTTGACGGCTATACCGCGTTTATAACGTTTTCTGAATCGTTTTACCCAGTTTTTAGCGATCAGGAATGTATAAACAGGATAGATCATCCTCCTCGTTTCTGCTGATTTTTTCTTACTTATGAAGACGTCATTTTTTTAACGTTTTCACCTGTTTGTAAATAGTCTTCACCATTATCAAGTATTGACAGGAGACTGGTATTATGAAAATATCATCAAAGCCATTTACGCTCTTGTTGTATATCATTTTACTTTCGCTGTTAGCATTTTCCGGCTGTACCTCACAGTCTGAAACAGGACCGGAGCAGGCAGCTATTGAAGTTGATGCTCATGCCGGTCACAATCATGGACCTGGCGAGCATCATGCAGGAGAACCGGTTGATGCTCATGCCGGTCATGATCATTTTACTGGCGAACAATCAGATACGAACAGCTCCGCCGTCGCTGACTGGTGTGCTCTGCATCTTGTACCGGAATCGGAATGCACGCTCTGTAATCCAAAGCTTATTCCCAAATTCAAGCAAACTGGAGACTGGTGTACCGGCCATGATCTGCCTGAATCGCACTGCCGGTTGTGCAACCCGGGAATCGAATTTCCCCAGGAAAAACAGTTTATTAAATTGTCGGATAGCCCGAACGGAGATCAAATAGAGGTTTCCCTGTTCAGGTCAAATACCAACATCTGCGCCACTAACGGCGCATTAATCCAGTTTGCATCAAAAAGCACCGTGAAGAAGGCAGGACTGACAACCCAGGTAGTCCGCGCGGAGACGCTGGAGTCCGTCATTGAAGCTCCGGCCGAGGTTGTGTTCGATGAAACCCGCATGAATGTGGTATCCTCAACTGTAAGGGCTGTGGCTGAGAAGTGGTTGATTTCTCCCGGAGATTATGTCAATCCGGGTGATGAGCTTGTGGTTTTGCAGTCACCTGAGATTGCCAGCCTGGAAGCGAATCTGCTAAAAGCAAAAGCCGCTTATGATGTTCAAGCCTCGGAACTGAAACGTCATAAAAAGCTGAAAATGAAAAACCTGATAAGCACCAGTGAGTATGAAACTCAGGCGGCCCTTACCGATCAAGCCCTGGCAGAATTGGCCAGCATCAAAGGACTGCTGAAATCTGCCGGACTGCATGAGACCGATATAAAACGAGTTATCGACACCCAAGAGATCTCCAACAGGTTTATACTGAGAGCCAGGTCCGAAGGCGTTGTTGTCAAGCGTTCCGCGCAGATAGGCGATCTGCTTCAGGCCGGTCAGTCCTATGCCATGATTTCCGATCCACGGGCGATGTGGGTCGAAGCTCAGCTCACGGAAAGCCAGCTTAAACGCGTAAACCTGGATCAGAGAGTCGTTTTCACTTCCGATGGCTACGGCATGAATCGTGTCGGGGCTAAAATCATCTGGATATCAAGATATTTAGATCCGCACACCCGTACAGGTGTTGTGCGGGCGGAAATCGTCGATCCTCAGGCGGGACTCAGCGCCGGTGAGTTTGGCGTGGTGACTATTGCCGACCTTCAAGATGTCGAGGCTGTGCTCGTACACCGTGATGCGGTGCAATGGGAGGGTTGTTGCAATGTCGTCTTTGTCAGGGAAAGCGATATTAGATATCGGCCGCGAAAAGTCAATCTTCTTGGAAGCCTGGGAGAATTCTACCAGGTACAGGGAGATCTGCAGGCAGGCGACAGAATTATAGTAAATGGCGCTTTTCTGTTAAAGACAGAACTTAAAAAATCAAGTATCGGAGCGGGATGTTGCGGTCTTGAACCGGTCGGTTGAGGCATGGGATGCTGAGTGCTGTAATAGAATTCTCGCTGAACAACCGTTACCTGGTTCTGTCGATCGCCTTGATCCTGGTTTTTTTCGGGATTGTAGCGCTTTGGCAGTTGCCGTTCGATGCTTTTCCGGATACCACGCCAACGATGGTGCAGGTCAATGTCTCCGCACCGGGCTGGTCGACCGAGGATCTTGAACTTTTGGTAACATTTCCGATCGAGCAGTCTCTGACCGGCCTGGCCAGTTTGAAAGAACTGCGTTCTGTCACCAAGTACGGGATCTGCCAGGTCAATGCCATCTTTGAAGATGATATCGATGTCTATCTGGCTCGTCAGCAGGTCAGCGAAAAGCTGATATCGGTCCCGTTGCCGGAAGGGATTGAAGCCCCGGTGCTCAGCCCTGTCTCTACCGGATTGGGTGAAATCTTCCATTACCTGGTACTCAGTGAATCAGATGATATCACCCATGCGCGAACCATCCAGGACTGGATTATCAAACCGCAGTTGATGTCAGTTCCGGGAGTGGCGGAGGTTAACAGCTGGGGCGGTTTTTTACGGCAGTATCAGATTCTTTTTTCACCCCTGCTTCTATCCCGGTACAATCTGACCATCGAAGAAGTCGCCGGAACTCTTGAAGATGAGCTTGGGAATGTGCCCGGCGGTCAAATCAATCGAGGCGGTGAGATGACGATTTTGCGTGGAATCGGGATTGTTGAGTCCGTAGAGGAAATAGAAAACCTTGTAGTCGACGTTAGAGAGGATGTCCCTATTTACGTTAAGGATATCGGCCAGGTGGTAATAAGCCATGAAAACCGTCGCGGAGCCACTACCTACAACGGCCAGGGAGAGGTCGTCCTCGGCCTTGGATTTATGATCACCGGGGAAAATCCGGCGCGGGTCACAAGGGATCTGTCAGACTGGCTCGAAAGCGCAAAGAAAAACCTTCCGGAAAATTCCACTGCGTTTTCTGTCTATGAACGCACTGATATGGTCAGTGAGGTACTGTCGACGGTCGAACATAATCTTGTCTATGGGGCCCTATTGGTAATCGTGGTATTGTTTGTGTTTCTGGGCAATATCAGGGCCGGCTTAATCGTCGCCTCGGCAATTCCACTCTCCATGATGTTCGCCTTTAATATGATGACCAAAGCGGGTATTGTCGGTAGCCTAATGAGCCTGGGGGCAATTGATTTCGGGCTGGCTGTCGATAATGCTGTAATCCAGGTGGAAAACACCGTTCGTCGTTTATCCCAGTCTGATAAATCGATAAATCGCCTGCAAATTATTAAAGATGCTATTTTGGAAGTACGCAAACCGACATTGTTCGGCGAACTGATTATCATCATAGTCTATCTTCCAATACTGACTCTCCAGGGCATCGAGGGCAAGCTTTTTCGCCCTATGGCTCTGACGGTAGTATTCGTGTTGACCGGGTCGCTGATACTGTCTTTTACGGTTTTACCCGCCTTAATAAGCGTATTTCTAAAAAGAAAAACTCAGCACAAGGAGCCGGTTTTCGTCAACTGGATACGCGGAATATATCGACCCCTGTTGAACAGCGCCATTAAGTACAGCCGGATTGTTATTATATCTGCAGTGCTGATCATAATCGGCGGTGTCATCCTGTTCAATAATCTGGGTTCGGAGTTTGTACCCCGCCTCAGCGAGGGCACGATAGTAATAAATTTTGTGAGGCTGGCAGGAATATCGCTGGATCAGTCAATTGAGTATAATACATTGATTGAGAAAAACCTGCTGAATAAATTCCCTGATGAAATAGATTTTATCTGGACGCGGACCGGCACAGCTGAACTCTCCACCGATCCCATGGGATTGGAATTATCCGATATGTTTATCTCTCTCAAACCGCGAAACACCTGGACCAAAGCCAAAACTCAGCAGGAACTTGTTAGTTCTATTGATACCGAACTGGCCGATTTGCCGGGACAAAACCGCATTTTCACCCAGCCGATTGAAATGCGTGTCAATGAAATGGTGGCGGGGATTCGAAGTGATATCGGCATAAAACTTTTTGGCGATGATCTGGTTGTGCTGGAAGATAAGGCTGAAGAGATTATGGCCTTGGTGGTACAGATCGATGGAAGTTCGGATGTCACTATCGAACAATTGACCGGTCAACCGCAAATGCGGATAGCAGTCGACAGGCAAAAACTGGCACGCTTTGGGCTTACGGCCAGGGAAGTTTTGTCCGCCATTGAAAGCATGGGCGGAATTGTTGTCGGGGATGTTTTCGAGGGGCAGAAGCGGTTCGATCTGGCTCTGCGTATCGATACCACCCGTATAAATTCGGTTGAAGATGTCAATAAAGTATTGATCAGATCGAGTTCCGGAAGCATGATTGGATTGGACCGGGTTACTGATCTGTCACTTGCGGAAGGTCCTGCCACGATTACCCGGGAATGGAGCAAGCGCCGAATCGTGGTTCAATGCAATGTCAGGGACAGGGATATTGGATCATTCGTTTCTGAATTACGTGACAAACTGGCAAACAATCTCACCTTGCCGAAGGATTATTTTATCCGCCTGGGCGGACAATTTGAGCACCTGGAAAGGGCCAGGATGCGACTGGTGATTGTCGTTCCATTGTCTCTGATTCTAATTTTTGGATTGCTGTACTGGACCTATAAGTCAGCCCGAGATGCGATCCTGATTTTTGCCGGTGTGCCAATCGCCGCAGTGGGCGGTGCGGTAAGCCTGGCATTGCGGGATATGCCTTTTTCGATTTCAGCCGGCGTGGGTTTTATCGCTCTATCAGGTATTGCCGTATTGAATGGTCTGGTCCTGGTGTCATCAATCAAGCGTTTCAGGTTTCAGGGAATGGAGATAACCGTCGCCATTAAGGAAAGCGCAGTTACCCGTCTCAGGCCGGTTATGATGACAGCCCTGGTGGCGGCGTTCGGCTTCATTCCAATGGCTGTTTCTACCGGGGTGGGAGCAGAGGTCCAGAGACCGTTAGCAACTGTCGTTGTCGGTGGAATTTTGACTTCCTCGGTTTTGACGCTGGTGGTTTTACCGTCACTTTACAATGTTTTTGGCAAGCGCACAAAGTCCGAGATCTGATAAGCGAATGGAAAAACAGGATCTGTTTTCATAATAAGATCCAATAATCTGGTGCATAAAAAAGCTGG
>WJMC01000127.1 GCA_014728145.1 Candidatus Zixiibacteriota bacterium
ATGGTTCGATTTCGATTCCGAGGGACTTAATCTTTTTACGTAGATTGTTACGGTCTGTTTTTAACATCCTTGAAGCGGCTGAGATGTTGTAGTTTGTCTGTGCCAGCGTCTGACCTATCAGACTTGCTTCGTATTTCCGAATTCTTTCGGCCAGACTCAAACCATGCATATCGATATACTGACTACCAGTGTCGTCGCCTTCCAGAATACCCGCAACATCTTCAGCAGTTACCAGAGAAGAAGATGTCAGCGATACCATGCCTTCGACCGCGTTAAATAGATCGCGGACATTGCCCGGCCATGAATGCTGACACAGTAGATCAAGAGCGCGCGATTCGAAGACTTTATATGGATAGCCTTTTTCGATATGCAGTCGTTCGATAAAATAGTGGACTAATTCCGGGATATCTTCAGTGCGCTCCGACAATGGTGGCAGATTTATTACAATCTGCTTCAAGCGATAATACAAGTCCTGCCTGAACTTACCTTTTGAGATCATTGCCTGCAGATCACAATTTGTGGCGCATATTAAGCGCACATCAGTGTTTATGACATCATTTGAACCGATCCGGCTGAATTCGCCACTTTCCAGCACGCGCAAAATTTTAGCTTGAGTTGTAATATCAAGATCACCGACTTCGTCCAAAAACAAAGTACCACCATCAGCATACTCAAAAGACCCAATTCTATCGGCAATCGCCCCTGTGAATGCGCCCTTTATGTGGCCAAACAGCTCAGATTCAACCAGGTCAGGTGATTTGTGGTTGCAGTTGAAGATTACCAGTCTTTTATCGACACGATTACTCTGTCGATGAATTGCTCTGGCCACCAGTTCCTTGCCGGTACCGGTTGGTCCCAGGACCATCACCTTGGCCTCGGTCTGTGCAATTTTTTCAATTGTCTCATAGATTTTAACCATCGCCCGGGAGCGCCCAATCATCTTGTAATTATCCCTGGCGATTTTCACTAAATCGCCCTTTCCTTTCTTCAACAGGTTCATGGCGACCGCGTTGCGCACTGCGCGCTGGAGCTTGACCGGGCGTTCGGTTTTAATCATGTACTCGAATGGTTTGAGCGCCGAGTCGATATCACGCTCGGAGTAATCACCCGGATAACCGGTACAGAATATGATCGGCAGATCGCCGTCGGATTTTTGGATTTCGGACGCCGTCTTCAGACCATCCATCTTCGCCATCTTAATATCCATGATAACGGCATTGAAAACTACACCACTGCCTAACGCCTCGAGTATCTCCGGCCCGCTCGCAAATGTTTTGACCTCGTAGTCATCGATAAAAGTCTCGTAATGCGCTTCACGCATCAGCTCGTCATCGTCGACGACCGCTATAACCGGCTTCTCATTCGTCTCCATTCACTCCTCGCTCAGGGTTGGGAAAATCTATATAAAACGATGTGCCTCTTCCCAGTTGTGATTCAACTCGAATGTTACCTTCGTACAAATCCACAATTTTCTTGACTGTACTAAGTCCCAATCCTGTTCCTGAGTTCGGCTTGGTACTGAAAAAGGTATCGTAGACCTTATCTAAATCATCTTCATCGATACCGCTACCGCTGTCTTCAAACGAGATTTTCAGCCTGCCGTACTCCGTTGACAACGAAATCGAGATCTGTTTTGATTCACGCTCTTCGAGAGCATCCAGAGAATTCAAAAGCAGGTTATTGAAAAGACTGTACAGGTGAAGACGATTTGCCCTGATCGGCAAAGTGCCATTAAAGTCAAGCGCAACTTTCACTTCGTCATTGTCGATTCTATCCTGATTTTCACTGACTACCTGCTGGACAACTTCTTCCAAATCTATGATATCCCCTTTTTTCTCGCTTTCAAGACGGGAATACTGGCGTACCAGTTCAGTCATTGAGTTGGCCCTCTCGACAGCCCGTTGTGCCATATGAAGGAGTTTGCGGTTACGGTCGGGATCATCGTCGGTGGGGTCTTCGAGTCGCAGCGCGAGTTTCTCCAGAGCGCTCATAGCCGGGTAGAGTGAGTTACGGATTTCATGAGTCACACCGCCTGCGATTCCTTTGGCCTGGCGGTATTTTTCCGAGGCTATCAGCTTGTCCTGGGTTTCCTTCAACTCATTCAAGGAGGAATCGAGTTTTTGCCTCTGTTTTTCGATAATCTGGTTTTTTCTGCTGATTTTAGCACGGCTGTAAAAGGCGTAACCGATAATTCCCAAACTCAGGACCAATGGTATAAACGCCGCCAAAAAAGCCAGAATCGGCTTTCGCGAAAAAATTGCGTTCCATGGATTTTTCTTCATTACATTAATAGCCCAGCGACCATCTAATCTATTTATCAGTAATCCGGGAACGGAGTGTTTCTCATTCAGGTAAACAGGCCTATCAAAGGATCGGAGGTTTGAAATGAGCGCAAGGGGCTCAAAGTCTTCGGACAATATATGTAAAAATGCGCCGTTTAAAAAAACAACAAATTGCTCTTTTTCACTGCCGGTTAGCCGTGCTTTTCTAATTTTATTTACATTAGTATCAAAATTAACATGGGCCAGAAGTTCAAATTGCAAACTGTATAGTTTCAGACCCCCGTTTGACAAACAGACATAAATTACTTCCTCACCTTTGTAATTTATCTTACCGGTGTTTAAGACCTGATAGTCATAACTAAAACTATCCCTGGCTTCACCATGTATGTCATAAACCATAAGCTTTGATAAAAAAGAATTGTCATCCTTTATAATGCTATTAATAGCAAGGATATCCATAATCGAATCAGTATCAAAATCAACCTCGATACACACAGACGGGGCGAAACCATTTGCGATTGTGGTTAACCACTTTAAATTTCCCCTTGAATCTATGCTGATTAAGTAACCCTCCGAATCCTTCATAGAATTCACCTCATATCCATTACTTAAGGCGGAGCAGGAAAACACGAAAGAAGTATCTGACTGGTCAGGTGAAACAATTCTGTTTGGTCCACGATTTGGTGCATTTCCGGCATAATCAAAATGCCAGAGTATAGAATCTGTCATCCAATCGAGGCAGTATAGTCTCCGGGGATATAGGTCGTAACCGGAGCCCAGAAGCAACATAAGCTCAGAATAGCCATCTCCGTTCAAATCGTAATGGGTATGACATATTACTATTGTGCCTCCCCAAAAACCGTCACCATTCAAATCTTCACAGACTCCAAAAGCTCTCCTATATCGAAATGATTCTAAGGCGTCCACAATCTCGACGAACGCGGTATCATTTTTAACATATGTCACAGCAACTTCCTGAATGCCATCGCGATCCCAATCATGAGCATGCCAATATTTAATTTCCTCTGTATCAAAATTGAATTGTTTTCTTGCTTCTACGCTGATGCTATCAACACTGTAAAAGACTATTGCCGAGAGATTTGGGCGCCAGTTTTGCTGAACTACTCCAATGTACTCTTGATTGGGTTGACCGATACTTACAAAAAATGCCTGGTTTTCCCCGGTAAAAACGTTTACAAGCTTATATGGTAAAATTGCAGGATCGATGGAACTGGAGAGTTCGATGATCTCTTCTCTCGCCTGCGCAGGGTACTCAGTAATTGCAACAAGCATAAGAATTGTTAAAATCAAGTAACTACATCTCATGTGACCATTAGTCCATTGTGTCGAAATCGGGTGTATTTTGACTGATCAGTTGAACAATATATGCAAATTATCTCCCCTGAAAAGTAATTTTTCATCGCCCGAGATTGTTTTAATGTTTTTGTTGACGGAAGTTGCCTGAACTGTAAAATAGGCGGTATACCCGCCCAAGATGCGAACGGGACCTTACACCCCAAGACCCCGTTCGGCACGCAGTGAGCGTGTCTCATAGACTTAAATCCGCCGGTTTTAGAAGTCCGGCGGATTTTTTTATCATCCTCGGCTTCCATTTTGAGGTTGCCAGAAGGTTTCCGGTTATTTATCATATCACGCAAATACGCCTGATTATTTGGAGTTTCATTTTCAATGGAATCACAGGGAGAGAGGCCATAGCGATGAAAAAAATACTGATCACCGGTTCGATCGGCCAGATAGGCTCAGAACTCACGCTTGAAATGCGGAAAAAATACGGCGCCGAAAACGTGATCGCCACCGATATTCGTATGCCATCAGACACCAAACTGCGCGACTCCGGACCGTTCGAGTTTCTGGACTGCCTCGACCCGCACCACATTACCCGGGTCATGCAGATATACCAGATCGATACGATCTTCCATCTCGCCTCGATTCTCTCCGCGGTCGGCGAAAGCAAACCCAACCAGGCCTGGAAAACCAACGTCGACGGTCTCTACAATATGCTCGAGGCAGCCCGTCAGTACCACTGCGCGCTGTTTTTCCCAAGCTCGATCGGAGCTTTTGGTCCCAGCACCCCGAAAGATAAAACCCCGCAGGATACAATCCAGCGTCCGCAGACGATCTACGGCATCTCAAAAGTAACCGGTGAATTGCTGTGCGACTATTATCACAACCGTTTTGGTCTCGATACCCGCGGGTTGCGCTTCCCGGGCTTGATCTCCTATGAAACCGAACCGGGAGGCGGCACCACTGATTACGCGGTCGAAATCTATTTCGAAGCCCTCAAACATCGGAAATATACCTGCTACCTCGAACAGGATACCTACCTCGATATGATGTATATGCCGGATGCGGTCGGGGCGATGATTTCCCTGATGGAGGCTGACCCTGCTAACCTGAAGCACCGTAACGCATTCAACGTAACTGCCATGAATTTCACGCCGGCTGAGGTGGCGGAAGCGATCAAAAAACATATCCCGGAATTCGAAATTGACTACAAAGTCGACCCGGTCCGCCAGGAAATCGCCGACTCATGGCCGAACTCTCTCGATGATTCAGCTGCCCGTGAGGAATGGGGCTGGGATCCGAAATTCGACCTGGAGGCCATGACCTCCGATATGCTCGAAAAACTTGCTGAAAAAATCGAACTCCCGGAGAGCCAGAAGTCCCGATAATACGTATTTTTTACTGTTTATCACATTCTAATATATCTACTACCGCCACTTTCATAATGGATACATAATTCCAATATGTTATTTGTACATTCCTTCGACACCGCACCCCGACCATAAGACGTTGCATGACAACATATTACATTATCAACATAAAGTTTCGCAGTAAGGCAGTGTAAAGAAATTCGACATCTATGGCGTGACCTGCCCACATGGCTGAGAGGTATATCGTTGATAGACAACATATTATAATGTTGGCATGGTTTTTGTTTCATAATTAAACTGAAGTAACAAACAGGAAATTCTCAATTGAGGAGCATTTTTAGATGAAAAAAGTCATGTTTCTTATCACTTTCGCCTCGCTGATGCTGTTTGCTTCTCAGGCCTTCGCTCTGCCGACTCTCAATGTCGGTAATCTTCTGGCCGACCACGATGAGGACCTGACCAGCTCGTTGATGCCGTTGATGCAGAACACCAGTGTGGATTTCACTCTCCTGTATGAGATGACTCCGCATAAGGCAAAAAACACTTTCGGTGTTTACACCAACCTCACCGACGGTACTGGTCAGATGGATATTTTCGATCAGCGCGCCGCCAATGATGTCGCCACCGGTACTACTATGAACGTTTCTCTGGGTAATGACTTCGGTTTCTACCTGTTTAACGACATCGATGACGACAACAATTTTGATCCGGCCGGCGATGACGATGTCTTCCTCTTCTCACAGCGTGCTTTCAGCCTTCCGGCTGGCAACGATTACCAGTGGTTCCGGGTCTATGATGTCTCCGGTATTGGTTATACCAATTACGACTTCAACGGCCTGCAGTTCTCGGGCAATTATGATTATCTTCTATTCATCGACGATGATCATGTGACCGGCCCGAACAAGGACCACAACGACATGATCGTCGGTGTCTCCGCTGTTCCGGAACCGGGAACTCTGATTCTGCTCGGACTGGGACTGGCCGGCGCCGGTATCATTCGCAGACGCAACAGCTAAAGCGAACGTCAGATTTCGAAAAAAGGCAGCTTTCCCGGCTGCCTTTTTTCATGCCGCGAATTAACTTCATTTTAATTTTACTATAATTTAATTTTAACAGTACCATTTATAATTGTCTTACAAGATTAGGTGGTTGGTCTTACTCTTCAGTACTCACCATTTCAGGGCGTACTACTCCGCGCCCTGTTTTTTTGTAAAAATCGTTTGGTGATACCTTCACCGACATATATATTCGAATTGGATACCGCAGAATAGATATTCTTGCTGGTTACACATCTTATAGAATCACACATTGGACAGGGAGCAAGGGATGTCACGCTTATGTCTTTCACGCCAGCAAACGGTTTTATGCTGTTTGTTTCTAGTATTTTTGTATTCACAGCTTTCAGGATCTGATTTAAATCTCTCTTTTGCGACCAAACAGGTCAACTTCACAAAAAATATCGGGCAATGGGACCCCCGTGTGAGCTACCGGGCAGAAGCTTCCGGGCTCACCGTATGGTATACCGAACAGGCGGTCTACTACGAGATGATCTCTGTGCCACAGGTGTCACCTGACTCAGGTATAAAAGCGATCAAATCGCGGGATATACAGCGTGAAGTTGTGGAAGTAAACCTTGTCGGCGCCAAGGAATTGGCACAACCGACTGCGATTTCGCAGACCGGATACAAACAGCATTTCCTGACAGGAAACGATCCTTCCAAATGGTACCGTGATGTCCCATCCTTTGAAAAAATCAGATATACAGAAGTTTATCCAGGAATCGATCTTGTATATTATGGAAGAGAAAATCTGCTCGAATATGATTTCATTCTTGAACCACAGGCTGATCCGGAGTTGATCCAGATAGAATACAAGGGTGATCTCGAAACTCGACTAGACAGTGACGGCAAACTGCTAATCACGACTGAACTGGGCAAAATCAGCGAAGTGATACTGAAGGCCTACCAGATGGAAAACGGCAGGCGCAGAGATGTAGATGTAAGTTTCAGGCAGATTGAGAATGATCTTTATGGTTTTAATATCAACAGCGACTACGATCCCGATCAGGTTCTCACGATAGATCCTCTGATCACCTTCAGCACCTACCTGGGCGGAAGCGCTGACGATCACGGTCGCGATATGGCGCTCGATGATTCCGGGTCGGCAGTTCTGGTCGGCTACACCTATTCAAACAACTTCCCGGTCAAAAATGATATATATGGAGTTTCTCCCAATGTCGAGGTCTTTGTCTCGAGGTTCACTCCCGATGGCTCCGATTTGATCTTCAGTACTTATATCGGCGGTGACGCCGATGATTTCGGTTTATCAGTGGACCTCGACCCTGTCGGTGAGATTTACTTGAGTGGATATTCATTATCAGATGATTACCCGGTCAGAAATTCACTTGATGTTTCGGTTCCGGGCACGGATGTAATCATCACCAAGCTGACTGCCTCCGGCGACAGCCTTGTTTACAGCACTTTCCTTTCCGGTTACCTCGATGAATACGGTTATGGTATCGCAATCGATGACAGCTTTCGGGCGACGATCACCGGTTATACCTACTCCACAAATTATCCGGTAGTCAACCCGATCCAGACCGACCAGGGTTCATCGGATATGTTTGTCACCAGGATAGATTCTGCCTGCGCAGCGATACTCTTCAGCACTTACCTGGGTGGATCCTCCTCGGACATCGCTTACAGCGTCGCTACTGACGATTCCGGACATATCTATGTCACCGGCTATACAAACTCATCCGATTTCCCAACAGTCAACCAGTACCAGGGAGACCAGCAATATCGCGACGCTGTCGCATTAAAAATCGATAACTTCGGCGACAGCCTGCAGTACTCGACCTACCTGGGAGGTTCCAGTTTCGACTGGGGGAACGATATCGAAGTCGATGACAGTTTCAATGCTTACATAACAGGAAGCACATCATCACCGGATTTTCCATACTATAATGAATACCAGACCCACGGTGGAAATCATGACGCTTTCATAGTCAAGCTCGCGCAAACAGGAAACAGCCTTGTCTACGGCACCTATTTTGGTGGAGGCTCCGACGATTTTGGATACGGGCTCGATCTCGACAGCACCGGCAGCGCATTCATAACAGGTCAAACCTGGTCCGCCGACTTTCCCCAGGTGAGTGCCCTGCAACCCGCGCAGGGAGGTTCCGATGCGTTTGCTGTCAAACTCAATAATAGCGGTTCCTTCCCGGTTTACAGCACCTACCTGGGCGGAAGTGGAAATGACGACGGCTACGAGATAGCCGCTTATACCGAGGACACAATCTATGTCTTTGGTGAAACCAGATCATCGGATTTTCCGACTGTCAACCAGTACCAGGCAGACCAGGGCAACCAGGATATCTTTTTGACCAAGATGTTCGGTTGTATCGATATCGACCAGGATCAGGTCTGCGATGACAACGATAACTGCCCGGCAACCTATAATCCTGAACAATCCGATCTCGACGGCGATTCGCTGGGTGACGCCTGTGATGACTGTACCGACAGCGATGGTGACGGCTACGGCAACCCGGACTATCCAGCCAATACCTGCCAGACCGATAATTGTCCCGATCTTTATAATCCTGATCAAATCGACGCCGATTTCGACCTGGTCGGAGACTTGTGCGACAACTGTCCGTCTGTTTCCAATCCTGACCAGGATGACAGCGATGGTGACAGCTACGGAGACCTGTGCGATGTCTGCCCCGGATACGACGACAGTATAGATTCCGATAGCGACGCGGTTCCGGATGGTTGTGATGTTTGCCCCGGATACGACGACAATATCGATTCCGACGGCGATTCTGTCCCGGATGGGTGCGACATCTGCCCCGGCTTCGATGACTTAGTTGATACTGATTCTGATTCTGTTCCCGATGGATGTGATATCTGCCAGGGATTCGATGACAATATTGATACGGATGGCGACTCAGTCCCTGATGGATGCGATATCTGCCCCGGTTTCGATGATCTCGCCGACGGTGACGGCGACAGTATACCCGACAGTTGCGACAACTGCCCGTCACTGGCCAACAGCGACCAGCTCGATTCCGATCAGGACAGTTTCGGCGACGTTTGCGATGTCTGCCCGGGTTATGACGATAATGTCGATTCCGATGATGACACTGTGCCGGATGGCTGCGACGTCTGCCCCGGATTTGATGACCTGGCCGACAGCGATTCCGATTCCGTTCCGGATAGTTGTGATATCTGTCAGGGTTTCGACGACAACATTGACACAGATGGCGATTCGGTTCCTGACGGATGCGATATCTGCCCCGGCTTCGATGATTATGCCGACGGTGACGGTGACAGTATGCCCGACAGCTGTGACAACTGCCCCTCGCTGGCCAATGGCGACCAGATCGATTCCGATGATGATAATGTCGGCGATATGTGTGATATCTGTCCCGGTTACGACGACAATTTGGATTCCGACGGCGATTCGGTTCCTGACGGATGCGATATCTGCCCGGGATTTGATGATAACCTCGATCAGGATGCCGATTCTGTGCCGGATGGTTGCGATAACTGTGTCGCAGTCTACAATCCCGGACAGGAAGATCGTGACAGCGATGGTTACGGTGACTCCTGTGATATCTGCCCAGATCATCCGCTGGATGACTGCTGTAACCCGGTCGGGATTAACTCCGCCCCGCAGATCATGTCGGCCGAACTCGATTCGGTCCAGCCCTCGGCCGAGGAGTATGTTTATATCGCTGAATATCTCGATCCCGATTGCGACGGTTCAGAGCTTTCTGTCGAGATACTGGATTACCCGTCCTGGTGTGTACTTACAGGCGATACTTTGCACGGCTATGTCGAATGTTCCTATGTCGATACCGGGTTCACGATTATTGTTTCCGATAGCGACCTGGCTGACACTCTCGAGGTCGTCATAGCAGTCGACACCTCCAATGCCGAACCGCAGATTAATGCGCCGGACACTCTTTACTGGCGCAATTCATTCGATGTGACATATTATCCCGATATCGATGATCCGGATGACACCGAGCATACAGTAGCGTATAATTACTTCCCATCCTGGATGACACAAACGGGAGATTCCCTGGCCGGCACAACTCCGGCAACAGCGAGCACAGATTCATTGCAGGTTACGGTGGAAGATTTCTGCGGTAATGACAGCGCTGATATTTTTCTCAGGATTTACTTGAAAGGTGATGTCAACAGCGATCGTGAAATCGATGTCGCAGATGCGGTCTACCTGGTAAACTACATCTTTGCCGCCGGTCCTGTTCCGGAAATCATTGCTTCGGGCGACCTGAACTGCGATGACCAGATCAGTATCAGCGATGCTGTGGCGATCATTAACTTTATATTTATCGGTGGAAACGAACCTGGTGATGTCGACGGTGACGGAGATTACGATTGTTAGATCAAAACGAGAAGATTGGTAAACTACCACCGGCCACAGATCCGGGTGGCTTTAAATACAAAAAATAGAGCCGGCAGATAACTGCCGGCTCAAGTCATTTTCCTGTCTGCCCCAAAATCCCAGCCAGAAAAAAGCCCCCCTCGATTAAGTGCCCAAATCACTCAAACAAATCTACAGACCGTACTTGTATCAAATTTCCCGCTGTCCTCGGGTGATCTTATTTAGTACTATTAAATGATATGCAAGTATCGTACCGAAACCAGCACAATCCAAACCACAATAATCCTATGTGCTTCAAGGCATTACGATTACACCAGATTTCGCCAAACAGAGGCGTGGTAGATTCTACCACAAAATAGCGTCAAGCGATGCAGTAGATTCTACCACACAGGACGAGCATAAAGGCAACCTTTTACTGATTTCAGGATTATCTATAGTCGGGTGAAAGCGAGATCAGCAGTCGATTTCAGGAGAGG
>WJMC01000128.1 GCA_014728145.1 Candidatus Zixiibacteriota bacterium
AGGAAACCGCGATCAATGGGAAATGGGTCAAGGTGCCGGTCAGGGACTTTTTCGACACTATCATGAAGCATTTCTTCCTGCCTCCGATCATCGCCGAAGACCTCGGCATGATCACCGCAGATGTACGCGAAATTTTGAAAATGTACGCTTTTCCGGGGATGAAAGTGATGATCTTCAGTTTCGGGGCCGATGATCCGGCTCATCCGTATTTGCCCCATAATTACGAAGAGAACTATGTCGCCTATACCGCCACTCACGACAACAATACTGTACGAGGGTGGTTCGACGAAGAGGCTGACGACGAAACCCGTGCGCGCTTCTTCCGCTATCTCGGACGCGAAGTCGAAGCGGAACAGGTTCACTGGGAGATGATCCGGCTGGTGATGATGTCCCGGGCGGGGCTGGCGATGTTTCCGATGCAGGATTTGCTCGGATTAGGTTCCGGCTCGCGCACGAATCGTCCTTCGTTTGGTGACGGTAACTGGCGCTGGCGAATTCTTCAGGACCAGATCAACGATAATATCACTACCAAACTGGCCGAAATGACACGCCTTTATGGCCGGATCTGATACAAAAAAACGTCGGCTCAGAATTCATGACCTGGTGTCATAAACCAGAACCGACGTTTATGCTTATTCTTACTGCCTGAAATTCTGTCCGTCGGGCAGTTTTACTTCAATTTCTTCTAATGCCCGAAAGCCGGATATTTTACAGGCAGTTTAAACTATTACTTCTTTTTTTCCTGGCTCGGAAGATCGTGAATGCCCTTGGCTTTCATCTTCTCGAAATCGAATTTTTCCGGCATATCGGCATGGAATTTTTCCGGAGCCTTGCTCTTGTCATGACAGCTCGTGCAGGATTCCTCATCCGGAATGATCAGGCCGTTTTTGATGGCCAGTTCACGATTTTTCATGATTTTCATGCCTTTATAATCGGAACCGGGACCGTGGCAGGCCTCGCACTGCACATGCGGAAGGAAATCACCTTTGGCGGTAACGCCGGTGGCATGACAGCTCTTGCAGGCCTCTTTCTTTTCATCGGCCAGTTTCAGCGTATCGACATTTTCCCAGGCGTTGGCATGCAGGGTTTTCTCCCATGACGGCGCGGTGCCGTCCTTTTTGTGGCACATACTGCACTTTTTTGCGCCGATATAGTCATGAGCCGGTTTTTCCTCTTTCTTTTCCGCTTTCTCTGCCTTTTTATCATCGGCCAGAGCTAGCGTAAACACACCCATCGCGAACAGGCATGCGGTCAGGATAATCACCAGTTTTTTAAACATCTCTCCTCCAGTTTCTATCAACAGTTAACTTATTTCCGTGGTCTCATATTCGCAATACAGATTGCACTACACCCCCGAGAACCGCTACTTATTATACACAATTACATACGAAAGATCAAACCTTCTCTCTAAAAAAATATCGTAACTGTATGGATGCAAAAAGATTACAATATCGCCCCTTAATAACATGTTGTCACTGGACGAGTGTTTAAAAAAGGCAGAGGAGTTGACCCTGCCTGTCTAACCGTAATGATTATAGTCGTCTTATTTCTTCTTCGCCTGTTTCTGGATTTTGGCCCAGGTATCCCGCAGACCGACTGTGCGGTTGAATACCAGGGCGTCCGGTTTGGAATCTTTCGAGTCCACACAGAAGTAACCGTTGCGCAAAAACTGGTAATATTGACCCGCTTTAGCCTCGGCCAGGGCCGGTTCGACCTTGCACTTCTTCAATACCTCCAGAGATTCCGGGTTGATGTAATCGATGAAGTTCCTGCCCTTTTCGACCTCCATCGGATTCTCCCTGGTAAACAGCTTGTCGTAGAGCCGTACCTCGGCGTCGTGAGCATGCTCTGCCGACACCCAGTGCAGTGTCCCCTTGACCTTGCGTCCGTCGGGAGCGGATCCCCCGCGTGATTCCGGGTCGTAAGTGCAATGCAGTTCATTGATCTCGCCGGTGGCCGGATCGCGCATAACATCGGTGCAGGTGATAAAATAAGCGTGTTTGAGGCGTACCTCTCTTCCCGGCGCCAGGCGGAAGAACTTTTTGGGCGGATCTTCCATAAAATCGGAGCGTTCGATATAGATCTCGCGCGAGAACGGCATCATGCGTGTCCCGGCCGACTCATCCTCGGGGTTGTTGATCGCCTCGAACTCTTCCAGTTTGTCTTCGGGATAGTTGGTGATGACGACCTTGACCGGATCTAAAACAGCCATCATACGAGTCGCCCGTTCGTTGAGGTCATCGCGCAGAACATGCTCCAGAAGCGCCAGGTCGACCAAGCTGGGCCGCTTGGCGACTCCCACCCGGTCGGCAAACTTGCGGATTGCCTCGGGAGAATAACCGCGTCGCCTGAGACCGGAGATAGTCGGCATACGGGGATCATCCCAGCTCTCGACATAGCCCTCCTCGACCATCATCCGCAACCTGCGTTTGCTCAGCACAGTATAGGTGATATTCAGCGGGGCGAACTCGATCTGCTGGGAATGGAAAACGCCCAGTGTTTCCAGAAACCAGTCGTAGAGCGGACGATGATCCTCGAACTCGAGGGTACAGATCGAATGGGTGATCCGTTCCAGCGAATCGGACAGGCAGTGGGTGAAATCGTACATCGGGTAGATACACCATTTGTCTTTGCTTCTGTGATGGCTGGCGTGCTTAATCCGGTAGATAGTGGGATCGCGCATATTCATGTTGCCGGAGGCCATATCGATTTTTGCCCTGAGCACTTTCTCGCCGTCTTTGAATTCACCCGCTCTCATCTTCTCGAACAGTTCCAGGTTTTCCTCGCTCGAGCGATCGCGCCAGGGGCTCTCTTTTCCCGGTTCCTTGAGGGTACCGCGGTACTCGCGGATTTCTTCCGGACTCAAATCGTCGACATAGGCTTTGCCCATTTTTATCAGTTCGATTGCGTATTCATAGAGTTGATCGAAATAATCGGAAGCAAAAAACAGCCGGTCCTCCCAGTCAGCTCCCAGCCAGTGAACATCCTCCTTGATCGAGTCAACATATTCGACCTCTTCTTTGGCCGGGTTGGTGTCATCGAAACGGAGATTGAACTTGCCTCTGTAATCTTCGGCAATACCATAGTTCAGGCAAATCGA
>WJMC01000129.1 GCA_014728145.1 Candidatus Zixiibacteriota bacterium
CCGCCGACTTCCTCGGAACCATAGACATGATTTATATAGCGATCAGGATACTTGCGGATTCTTTCATGGGCGATCGAGATCAGGTCGGAACGCCTGCCGAAAACCAGCGATTCGGTCGGACATGATTCGACACAACCGGGAAGCTTACCTTCAACTACCCGGAAATGACACAAATGGCATTTCCGAATACGAGGGGTATAAGCTTTATGATATTCATAGGCCGGGATGTTAAACGGACAGGCAATCATACAGTAACGGCATCCGACACAAACGGAAGCATCGTATGTCACCGCGCCCTCGGGAGTTTTTGTAAAAGCGCCAACAAAACAGGATGAGGCGCAGGCCGGCTCAAGGCAGTGATTGCACTGATCCTTGCGAAAGACCGGCGATCCGGAACCTTCCGGCTGGTATTTATTGACAATCGTGAATTTGGCATAATCGGTGCGCCGTTTTTGCTCCAACACCGACAGGTCATCGAACGGCTGTTCCGGGTCGGGCAGGTCGTTGACTTCATTACAACCCGCCTCGCAACTTCGGCATCCGATACACAGGGTAGTATCGTGCAAAACACCATAGCTTTCCGGGTAGCCCTCGAATTCACCGTGACCGGCACCTTTGGCGGTTTTTGGTAGAGCGGTGGCGGCCCCGGCCGCAGCCAGCCATTTTAGAAAATCTCTACGTGATGAACCCATATATATTCACTCTCCTTATCGATCTATCTCAAAAATCAGCGCCCGGCAGTTGTCACTTTCTTGTGACAGCCTTCGCAATCCTGCTTGAGGGGCTCGATATTCATCTCTTCATGACAACCGATACACTGCCGGTGATAGGCCGCCTTCAGGCCCGGCTTGCCCAGTTCCGCCTGCACAAACGGCTCACCGTGACAGCTCTCGCACAGGGGCGGGCGTTTGCCGATCGGGCTGTGATGATGACAGCCCTGGCAGACCACGTCCTCATGGCCGTGGAAATGCGTCGCCAGGTTTGATTCAGCGATATCCCTCATCAGGTGATCGATGATCTTCTGGTGCGGAAATACCGCCGGTTCAAAGCGGTTTTTGAACACCTCGCCTGTGACCATGTCGATCGAAACCGTGTCGGGTATATCTTCGTCAGCAAAACTCAACTGCATTTCAGCCGGTTCCGGTTTAAAGTCATCCAGCGAATCGTAACGATCTTTTTGCTCCGCCAGATTTTTCGGCAATGGCCCGGTATGACAGATATTGCAGGCGTGTTCCGATACGATGTTCTGTTCCATCAGGGCATGGCATCCGGAACATTTCTGAGTTTCTTTTTCGAGTTCATGACAGCCGATACAACTGTGCTGAGAATTCATCTCATGCATGGCGCGCTGAAGCGTAACGCCGTCGCCTTCTTCGCTTCCGAGCACCGTGTGACATTCACTGCAGGCTCTCAAGGTCTGGTGGTGACAGTCACGGCATCTGTTTGTGAAGTTTTCGTGGCCGACATGCGAGAACGGCACTGTCGGCAGACGAGTCAAATCCAGTTCGTCGGTTTCGGCTGATACTATCAAAAAGTCCGGCTGTTCACGAGGAATCCGGGGAGGGTTTTCGACTATATCAAATTCCGCCTGTGCCGGTTTCGAGTGACAGCCCTCACATCGTATTGGAAGGGTGGCATCGGCGGGTACCCGGTCGACGACATCCAGATGGCACTTAATACAATCAAGGTGGGCGGCGACATGATAGTCCGATGCGAAAACCACATCATCAGCCCCGTGGCAGTCGGCGCAATGTCGTTCCTTGCCTTTTATATAGATCAGCTTTTTCAGATCATAGTCGTATTCGTGGTGGCACTTTCCGCATTTTTCCTCGGGAAACAGCTTGTCTGTTTCGCGCACATGAATATAGTGCATCGAATAATCGAAGATCATCGGTTGCTTGACGGAAACGTATTCCTGTTCTTTCTGATGACACTCACCGCAAGTCAACGGTCCGGTCTGTTTGCCGTCATCGGCATAAGACTTGTGACATCCGATACAATTGTCATGATAGAGATCCATGATTTCATCTTTGGTTTTTGCGGAGTCGGTAAGGCGCAAAAAACGCGTCGAGACATAACCTCGTTCGGTTTTGAGATGACACTTGTAACAATCGATACCATCTTTATCGAGTGCTTCTGTATGCAGATCGTGTGGATAGATCACTTCCTCGCGGTCGAGCGGACCGAAATATTTCATATCATTTATCAGCACGAGATCGGAGCGGGGTTCGAGTGCCTGGTCAGCCTGGCTCTCCGAACAGCCTGTCAACATTGCTATTGCGAATAACACAAAAACCGGAACAAATATCGCCCCTATTACCTTTTTGCTATATCTCATAGACCTGTCTCTCCCGCTCTTCAGCCCATATCTTCAGGTTTTTCCATAACGTCGACCATAATTTCGTTGATGAACTTGACATGCATCCCGAGCCCGTAATGCCCGACGATATCTTCGATACCACTGTGGCAATTGTGACAGGGTGTAATAATTACACCAGCGCCGGTTCTCTCGAACTGTTCAGCCTTGACTCGCGTGGAACGCATCCGTGTCGGCTTCCAGGGCGGCCCGCAGTTGATAGTACCGCCTCCCGCGCCACAGCAGTAATTGTGTTCAAAACGAGGGTCGATGTCGGTGAAATTTTCACACAGCTGGTCGATCACGTAACGCAGTTTATGACCAAGTCCGCGACCTCGTACAGTGTTGCATGGATCCTGCACAGTAACGTGCTCTTTATATTTCTCTTTGACCTTGATCCGACCGCTTTTTAATAGATCGTAGTAGAACTCGATCGCGTGCACCATCGGGATCGGCGGGTACTGCCATCCCAGCCAGCGGGGACCGTCATATACCGCACCGCGGAAAGCGTGACCGCATTCGCCCATCACCACCTTCTTAACTTTCAGGCGGGCGGCGGTTTCCCAATGCAGTTTTTCGACTCTGCCCATCACCTCGAAATCGCCGGAATACATCGCCATGTTGCTGTTGTCCCAGCCGTCGGTGGCAGGCATAGTCCAGTCGATTCCGGCCACCGTCATGATCTGCGCCATATTACCCAGGAGCTGGGCTAAAATTTTGGGTTCCGGCGCGATCACCGAGTACATTACGTCAGCACCTTCTTTATCAAGCGGTATGCGCACATTGGGCATCTCGAACTGCGCTTCTTCTTCCTGCCATTGGAGGGTGTCGATCCATTCGTCCTGGTGAACCCACATCTGGTTCATGGTGGCGGCATGGCTGTTGGTGGTGTCCTGCAGATATTTTGGCACCACGCCCAGGAGATTGCAAATCCGCCGCATAACCAGGATCAGGTAAGCGATATCGATACCGAACGGGCAGTACATACTGCACCGCCGGCAGGCACCACATTCGGTGAAGGCAATCCGCGCCATATCCTTGATCTTTTCGGGTTCGACTTTGCCCTTGTTTTTGATCAGTTCCCAGATCGTATCGCGGACCTTCGAGACCGGCGCGAAACGGGGATCGTGATCGCGCGATACATACGTATGACACGCCTCGGCGCAGAGACCGCAATGCACGCAGGTATTCAGGTAGACCTGCAGGCGGGCCGCGCTCTCTTTGTTGAAGACACGCTGGACGACACGCTGTATTTTCTCCGGCGTCAGCTTCTTTATGGATTCATTCAGACCGGCATCGTCTACTTTGCTCTCGTCAAAACCTCTGACTTCAGCCATTAAACCTCCGAAATGCCCCTCTACCAATCACGCGAACTGCGGACATAGCCGAATTCGCTTCCCATATAGGCCCTTGTGAAGGGGAAAAACAACATGTGCGACAGCCATGTAAACGGTATCGCCATCAGCCAGATCGCCCCGGACCAGATATGAATGATAATTATTGTCCTGTAATCAAAAACCTGAAAGCGGGCCAGAAGCCCGGTCACAAACGGCGCCAAAACCAGCGCCATCAAAAGATATTCTTTCCACGAGGATACGTAACGTACCGTCGGGTCGCCGATCCTGCGCGCAATATACATGATCCCGGTGATGATCACGATCAGGGTCATCAAGAGGCTCAAAGCCGGGGGCAGATGCCAGAAATCGAATCCATAGGATTCCTCCCATGACATGACATGACCCAGGGTGAAGATCGGTACCAGGATAAGGCAAATATGAAACAAAAACGACATAAGTGTAAAAGTCGGACGCTTACGCATATTCACACTGCCATACGGTATTATCCAGTGGAAGATCGAACGCACTCCGAACTTCATGCTCAAATAGGGCAGAACCACTTTATCCTTTTTAGTCTGGCTTATGATAGAGATTATGCGGATGATACTTCCAATGATCAACACACCGAATGCTATCCAGACCAGAAGACCGCGCGTGAATTCGTACATGCCCTCATTTTCCTTTCACTAAGTTTACGGAACTCACCCAAGCAGATCGGAGACCTTTTTGACCTCGCGAATATACTTGCCATCCTCGATATATCTCAAAAGCAGATTATTTCCATCCGGTTCGACAACTGGATCCCAGAATTTATCGAACCCGCCCATTTTTAGTGAACCGTCTGCGGCCAGGTGATATTTACCATCTTTTTCGACTTTGGCCAGTACACGGGCAGAGTCGGCCGTGAAGACCGGGTCCCAGACCATATCGAAATCCTGATGCCAGGTTTTTCCGTCAGCGCAGATCGTCCATCGGTTTTCGTCTTTGACTACCGCCGCGGCTCGGTTCCCATCGGGTGAAAACACCGGTTCAAGAACCATGTCACGGAATGTCTGTCCCCAGGGTCTATCGTCGATCACGATCGTCCAGCGTCCGAATTCAACCGAACCGATTGCCGCCAACTTCTTGCCCCCGGGAGCGAACTGCGGTTTCCAGAGTTGCGAGAAACGTGTTTTCCAGATCAATTCGCCGTTTGCGGCCATTCGCCAGGCACCCTCATGTCTTACAGGCGCGACGACTTTCGAGCCATCCGGGCTGAAAACCGGCTCCCAGACACAACCGTATTTCTGCGACCAGTCCCTGCTGTCGACCGAAAGCGAGTAATCGGCAATATCGGTACGTATTTCAGCCGCAACACTGCTGTTGTCGGGGCTGAATATCGGTCGCCAGGTATTGATATATTTACTGTCCCAGGCTTTTCCGTCGACCGCCACAGACCAGACACCTTCAAAGAACTTGAAAACATCGGCCTCGCCCAGGGGTTCGACCTGTACAGTTGCGGCTGTATGCTTGCCGTCGGGGCTGAGCGTAAAATCCCGCATGGCCTGGAAACGATTTTCCCAGGGTTTGTCGTCGACAACTACGCCGTATTCAAATTCGCTTTTATAAGCCAGCGCGATGGCCGGGCTGTTTTTGGCAAACTGCGGGTTCCAGATGAACTCGAAGCGGTTTTCCCAGGGCTTGCCGTCCACAACCAAAGTCCACATATCATCGATACGCGCCAGGCAGATTAGATGACCATGCGGAGTAAAACGCAGGTACCAGGCCAGTTCAAACGATTCCGGCCATTTTTCGCCGTTGACGATGGCCGTAAAGGTGTCATCCTCAGCCTGACCCAGAACAGCGATTTTATCGCCATCGGGGCTGACAGCGTACTCGTCCACTCGCTTGAACTGGTTTGTGAGGGAATTTATATCGATGATTTCCTGTTTGCCTGTCTGCCAGTTGACCTTGTCAGCGTCTGCCATACCACTCTCCCCGCCCGGGTTGTAGATATGCAACCATACCCGGAGTTTGTGAAGAAACTACCAAGCTATGGTTAAATTTGAGTTTCCGCCTATTAAAATACGCAAGCTTCTGCCATCTCGCTTGAGAATTTTGTAACAAGCATAGAGGGAAATATTAAAACCGGGACAAATAAATGTCAAGCAATAAAGTATAAAAATCATTCCTTATTTGTTTGGTAATAAATAGCTTAACAGTCCAGTATAGATTTCAGATGTTGCTAAATTGCAAAACCTGCAACCTTACACTCAAAAGGATTTATCTCCGCATGTATGGTATTTTTATTTATGCCGTCTTATTTTTTTACTGCTGTTAAAAGCCACATATCTTCATAGACTTTTCGCTTTTTGATCGACTTGAAACCGAGTTTACGAAGCTTAGTGATGAATTTTCCAATCGGGTAAACCCTGCGATCTGTTGAAATGAGTTTCCAGAATAGCCTTTCCAGAGGTGCGGTGAGGTCATCGGAGAAAAAAATGTCTGCCATAATTAGTTTTCCACCGAACGGTAGCCGCGGGTAGATATGATCGAGCAGTTCATAGAGCGGAGTCCCGATATCCGAGGTCAGGATATGATCGTAACCATCCGGAATATCTTCGAAGATATCGCCGGTTTGTGTATCGATTCTGTCCTGAAGCTTATTGTTGCGAATGATTTTTCTGGCTGTCCTGCAGACCGGTTCGATATCCAGGATTGTGGCCTTAAATCCTCTGTGTTTCTTCGCCAGCGCGATGGTCATCACCCCTGAGCCGCCGCCTATATCCAGAAGCTGTTTACATCTTGAGAGATCAACCATATCAGCTAATCTTCCGGCATGAGGTTGATGATAATAATAGAGCATATATGTGAAATCGCGCGCCCGTTTCGGATCTTTTTTCATCGCCTCGACATAATCCTCGCTTTTTGTCGCGCGGATCTGGTCAGAGCTTTTTCCGCTTTCGAGGACTTGCATGAGACAACTGAAACTCTCCAGCTCAGCGATCATTTCAGCAGAATAGCACCTGGTCCATTCTTCTGACCTTATTTTGACGAAATATTTTTCCGCCAGCTTCGTATTTGAAAACCTGCCGTCTTTTTTCCAAAGCATCCCCAGCCCGACCAGAGTCCCCAGGAAAAAATCGCGGTAGTTGGCATGGATCCCGGTCCGTTTACCGATCTCGCCGGAGGTCAGTTTCTTGCCGGAGAGTTTGCGAAACAGCCCGAATTTCTCAGCGGCGATTATTACTGCCGAGGCGCGATGAGCGCTCTGGAGATCCAGTTTCTCGAGGACATTTTTAGGCAGTTTGTCGAGTGTCAGTAGCTCCATAGATCACCTGTTTTTATCTACCTTTCTTTCCAAATATGTACATTAGTCTGCTGTCAACACTGACTGGATCATCTTTTGTCGAACCGAATGCTTCAATCTCCGTAAATCCAGCAGATTTCATCATTGGCAATAATTCATGTAAAGAGTACATTCTTAAGTCAGTTGTGTATCGCTTTTCATCTTTATCCTGAATGAAACTCCATTTTGCAACCATCCGGGAACTGCTGTAATCGAATGTCCTGTATAGCAGGATAAGTATGTCATCCAGTTTTTGCCATTCCCTGCTATCAAAATACTTCAAAATCCAATCGCGATTGACAGTATTAAGAAGAAAAATGCCACCCGGTTTCAAAGACTGATAAGCTTTTTTCAACGTCAGCAAATCATCGGACTCTTTTTTGAAGTACCCAAATGATGTCCCGAAATTTATGGCGGCGTCGAAGCGGTTTCTGTAAGTAATCTTGCGCATATCAGCATGTTTTAACGTGATCTTCAACTTCTTCTGTATGGCTGTATGCGACAGCTCTTCAAGATACTCCCTCGTGACATCTACTCCTGTCACGCACACGCCTTTTTGGGCCAAAGGAAGCGATATCCGACCGATACCGCAGGGACAGTCAAGAAATTCACTTCCCGCCTTGAGGTTGAGCTTCCTGATTATATAACGCACATCGGCATTGGTGGTTCTGGCAGGGATAGTATCGAATACTGGTCTGAAATCAGAAAAGAATTCCTTCCACCAGATCTGCTTTTTCATATGTTTTTCTCCTTGAGCAGTATCGTAATATGAATTTGATCCATTCGTGAGTCAAAATAAAACTAAACTGATATTATTGGAGCATGGTTGAGCATCATGATAACCTTCTGATTCAAGTCGCTTGACAGTTGTAACGGAACTGTATACTTTTATAAATCAAATGGACAGAAAATAAGGGAGGCAGGTGCATGCCTGCCAGATCTGGATATGAAAGGAGTCTATTATGAAGAAAGTCGCAGTTATTCTCGCCGGATGCGGCGTGTTTGACGGTTCCGAGATATACGAGGGCACACTTACACTCCTGTACCTTGATCAGAACGATGCCCAGGTGACTTGTTTTGCTCCACAGAAAAAGCAGTATCATGTTATAGACCACACCAGGAGTGAACCGGTCGAGGAAGAAAGCCGTGATGTCTACACCGAGTCGGCCCGTCTGGCCAGGGGCAATATAAAGCCGATTACCGAACTGAAGGTCGATGACTTCGACGCGGTCGTATTTCCGGGCGGTTTCGGGGCTGCCAAGAATCTCTGCACTTTCGCTTTCGACGGTCCCGACTGCGAGATCGACAGCGAAGTCGAACGGGTGATCAAGGATACTCTCGAAAAGAAAAAAGTCCTCGGCACTATCTGTATTTCCCCGGCTACCGTGGCCCGTGCGTTGAAAGATTCCGGCAAAAATCCGAAGCTTACGGTTGGCACCGACCAGGGTACTATGGATGCTCTCAAGGCGATGAATGCTGAGCCGGTCGCCAGGGAAGTGAGCGAAATTGCTGTTGATGAAGACAACAAGATCGTCTCGACCCCGGCCTATATGCTTGGACAGCGGATTTCAGAAGTTGC
>WJMC01000130.1 GCA_014728145.1 Candidatus Zixiibacteriota bacterium
TGCCGTTTTCGATCAGGAAAGTACCGTCGATCGTGGTGCCGGTCACCATAGTGCGCATCGGGTTGAGGTAGTTGACATACCAGAAATGGGTGATATAGATTCCACGCTCGACCGAGGCGATCATCTCTTTAAGATTGCTCTGGCCACCATCCATAACCATATACTTGGGGTAGGGGGTAAAGGCTTTGTACGCGGGATGCGCATGACCGGTCGACTTGCGTCCGGCCAGGTTGGCGAAATAGGAATTCCAGACCACGTTGCGGGCGATACCCCTGTCGATCAACTCGACTTTCTGGCGAGGAACACCCTCGTAGCCGAACGGCATTCCCTGCATCTTCTCATGATATGGATTTTCGGTCAGCGATATCTTTGGTCCCAGGATCGGCTTTCCCAGTTTGCCGCTCATGAATGAACGATGGGAGATATATGACTTGCACCCGAAACCGAGAAATGACAGAAGAAGCACCATCTGCCCCAAAGCCGGCGGTTCAAGAATGACCGTGTACTCTCCCGGATCGAGGCGGACAGGATTGACAGACTTAACCGCTTTGTCAGCGGCTGTTTGCGCCAGTGATTCCGGGAGGATCTGGTCGATATCGCGTGACCACCCGTAGGCATAGCCGGAATTATCCTGATCTCCTGAAAGTGTCAGCGACAATTCTGCTTCTGCCCCTTTCCAGTACTGCTCGGTGCCGAGAGAATTGACTACCGCGGCATGATCGGTGGTGATCCGGTACGCGCCGGACGATTTCAGGTCATTCTGCCCGGCAATAGAATTTATTTTCTGCAGGTCGGAAGCCCGTCTCTGAGGCGAATATTCGGCTGTTTGAGCAAGGTATGAATCGACCGGAAGCGCTGAAGGGCTGTATGGCAGAGTCTGGAAGTCCTCGTCAGGGCTCTGCACGACGCAGATTTCCTCAGCCTTTCTTAACGTATTGACGATATCCTCGAATTCGAGGCTGTTGGTAATTGCCACCCCGACTTTCTTGTTTTTGATCGCACGTACGATAACTTTGTTTTCGGCCGTGGCCAGGTTCTGGGTTACATCGCTGTCAGCAAAACGTGTCAGGTCGAGTTTTTCAGCTTCCAGGACGATTTCAGCCTGGTCGGATTCAGCCTGCGAGAGGGCCTGCTTAAAAGTCGACAGGATCCTGTCTTCAGACAATATATCTTTCCTGGATGTCATATCAGCCTACCCTGACCTTTCGAAAACGCGCGGGTGAACATCCCTGTGCGGTGCGGGCATTCTGCCCCGGCTGGCCTTTTCCGCAGTTGGGTGTGCCCCAGATTCTCCACTGGCTTTCGTCTCCGATCGCATCGCATGAATTCCAGAACTGGACAGTGCTCCCTGAGTAACGGGGAGATTTCACCATGGTAGTCAGTTTGCCTCCCTCGATCAACCAACCGACCTGGCCACCCAGGGTAAAGCCCTCGCGATTATCGTCGATCGACCAGCTGTCGGGCGCGGTAACATATAAACCTTTGTCTATTTCTCCAATAAGCTGGTCAAAGCTTTTATCACCCGGGTTCATGAGCACGTTCGGTATTCTCACGATCGGCACATTCATCCAGCCCGACGCGCGACAGCATGCAGTCGATTTTTTACCTATCCGGGAAGCTGTTTCACGGTCCGAGAGATAATTGACAAGCATTCCCCGCTCGATCAAAGGAGTTTTCTCGGTTTTCACACCCTCGTCGTCGTAAGCGTAAGTTGCCAGCCCGCCGGGCGCTTTAGAATCTGCCGTAAAAGTGACCAGCTCGGAAGCATATTTTAAGTTATCGAGCAGGTCCGGGGTTGCAAACGAGATACCCGAGAAATTGCGCTCGTAACCGAAGACACGGTCGAGTTCGAGCGGATGACCGACCGACTCATGGATCTGAAGCGAGAGCATATCTCCCGAAAGCACCACATCCATCTCGCCCTCGGGACAGTCTTTGGCCCAGGCCAGCGCTTTAACCTCCTCCACCAGACCTGGCAGGCTTTCGGCAAAGTCGAACTTTTCGGTGATCTCGTACCCGCCGGTCACCCATTGCCCGCCCGGTGTCGGATAGGCTCTTTCGTACTGTTCGCGATGAGACTTTATGATACCGCAGGAAGCGCCGATCCCGGCCTGGTAGATATCCTGGGTAATCTGCGACCCGGCACTGGAGGCAAAAAATTTGGAGGTCTTGTAAAAACTCATCGAAGCCGAGGAAGTCGTAATCTGGTCATCGATTCGCATCATGCTCTCGAGCTGTTCGAGATAGGCCACTTTTTCGGACAGTGACACCAGGAAAGGATCTTTTTTTATCGGTGTTTTGTAACTGTCCGTCACCTTCTCCACCGGGGCCAGCTCGATTGATTTTTGATTTATAGTTGCCGAAGCCCGGGCGATCTGGAAAGCCTTTTCAACGGCCACGATTATCGTTTCCTCAGATGTCACCGCTTCAGCCGCAAAACCCCAGGCTCCATCGGCAATCAGCCTGATCGCGAAACCCCTTGAGAATGAGCGGTTGAAGGTCTCCGGCCGGGCGTCGCGAACCGCGAGGTCCTGCTCGGTCAGTTCCTCATAGCGGAAATCGGCATAGGAAGCACCTTTTGCCAGGGCATGCTCGATCGCAGATTGTGAAAGCTTGTCCAGATTCATGAGGGGAATATATCAGCTAACATCTATTTCGTCAAGCTTGGCGGAACGTTCGGCCAGCTTGAGTTTCTCGATCAATTCATCCAAATTGCCTCCCAGGACATCATCGAGTTTGTAAAGGGTCAGGTTGATCCGGTGATCGGTGATCCGTCCCTGGGGAAAGTTGTATGTTCGAATTTTGGCCGAACGGTCGCCAGTTGAAACCATCTGCTTGCGCTGGCTGGCGATCTGCTCATTCTGTTCACGGGTGGCTTTTTCCAGCAGGCGTGCACGCAGTACCTTGAGGGCTTTGGCTTTGTTCTTGTGCTGTGATTTTTCATCCTGGCAGGTGACCACCAGCCCGCTGGGGACATGGGTGATGCGTACTGCAGAATCGGTAGTGTTGACCGACTGGCCTCCCGGGCCGGTGGACCGGAAGACATCGATACGCAGTTCGTGCTGGTTGATATCGACTTCGACCTCCTCCGCTTCCGGGAGTACCGCCACCGAGGCGGCCGAGGTATGAATGCGCCCGGAGGATTCGGTTTCGGGCACACGCTGAACACGATGAACGCCCGATTCGAACTTGAGGTTGCCGTAACAGTTGTCGCCTTCGACCATGAAAATGATCTCCTTGAAACCGCCTACCCCGGTTGGATTGGATGTCATCAATTCGCTCTTCCAGCTCATTGCCTCGATATAGCGCTGATACATCCGGTACAAGTCGGAAGCGAACAGGGCGGCCTCTTCGCCACCCGTGCCGGCCCGGATTTCCACAAGCGCGTTTTTGCTGTCATTGGGGTCACGGGGAACCAGAAGCAGTTTGAATTTTTCCTCGAGCTCTTTCAGTTGCGGGCGAAGTTCCTCGATTTCGGCCTTGGCCATCTCGACCAGTTCATCGTCCTCGCCGGAATCGCGCACGCTTTTATCATCTTCGATTGTTTTATGAACTTTTTTGTACTCGCGACCTGTTTGAAGGATCTCCAGTAATTCTTTTCTCTCGCGTGAGATATCCCTGATTTTCTTCTGGTCGGCGAGAACACCAGGATCGGAGAGCGATTTATCCAGTTTTTCCAGCTTTTTTTCGAGATTATCGACAATTTCGAGCATAGCTAATGAGCCTCGACTTTTTCAGGTGTTTCCATGCGCAGTGAATTTTTGAGCGCGGCGATGGCGACCTCGAGCTGGCTGTGGTCGGGCTCCTGGGTGGTGATTCTCTGGAGCCAGAGGCCGGGTTTGATAAGTACCTGGGTTAGTTTATTGTCACGGGTCTTCCCGGATAATTTCAATAGTTCATAGGAGATTCCGGCCACCAGAGGCAGAAGCATGAGGTGCAGGCCGAAGCGGGTCAAGAGCGCCGGCGGATAACCGGTGATCAAATAAAAGATCGTATCCGATATCGAATAGGTCAGAATTGCCAAAATCGCCACGATCAGGATAAAACTCGTTCCGCAACGGGGATGAAGCCGGGTGTAACTGGCGGCGTTTTCGGGGGTAAGATCGACCCCGTTTTCATAGGCGAAAATTGATTTGTGTTCGGCGCCATGGTACTCAAACACGCGCCTGAATTCGCCGAAACGGGAGATCATCCAGACATACGCAAGAAACATCAAAACCCGGATTACGCCGGCAACGAGATTGAATGACAGTGCTTCACGACTGACCCCGATAAGCGATGAGAAAAACAGTGGCAGAAAGAAAAAGATGCCTATACCGAGTGCGAAAGCGATTACCGCGGTAA
>WJMC01000131.1 GCA_014728145.1 Candidatus Zixiibacteriota bacterium
ACGACTTGCGTAGTATCATATTTAATATTCTTGGCGAAATTTGTCTGGTCCGGAATTCACTGGAAGCGTTTAAAAACAGATTAAAATCAGAGGGGTGCAAAATTGACGAGATCGGCCCGGGATGGAGATTAAATATTGCGCGCACTCCCTGTGTATATAGTGCGTGTTCTGTTGTATATGCATCCGGTTATCGTCCGGGGCGCGAACGCGAACATGAAAAAACGAGCGATTTTGGTATGATGCAGATGACCAGTTAGGAACCAAAGAGGGATGTTATAAGCTGAAAAAACTTCTTTTAAATTATAATGATAAATTCGAAAATCATGTTGATGATGTACGAAAAACGTTGAAGACACTTATGGATATCATGGGATGTAAACGATAACCAATTAACCGGGAGTAAATTTGATAATCCGCCTGACTCAAAAACTCGCGAAGAAGATCAAAGTCGCACCTGCCACAGCTTTTCCATTTCATAAGAATCCACTTTTAGACTGGACTGCCAATATGTTCATGGTTTCACGATGGCAATGCATTATAATCACGAATTCTCACTGCCTGTATTCAGTTCTTCTTGCGGGAAGGGGGCTTTCGAGCGAATCTGCTTTTATTGATGAGGGGATGACTGCATTGCGCGAGCAGATGACTCTTGACGGGGCTTTACAGATTTATGATTCCCAGATTGCACCGCACATAGATTCAATCAGTTTTTGCAAGACCAACGACAGGCGTGTACTTGGTTCTATGAATGAGCTTGTTTTTCTGGCGAAGTGTGATTTGTTAGAAATAGGATTGCCAATCGAGCTGGTAAACATCCGCCTTAATGAAACCCCAATGTCTATGGTCAGGCACCATAACCCCAAACTGTCCCTGCTTGCACTTGCCAAACCAAAAATATAGTAAGATAGAAACAATGTTATCATCAGAAATATAGTTTCCGCCTTCGCTTTTTCGATTACCCGAAAGCATGATGTAGTTAATGTTTCCGGTCCCACATTAAGTACATAATTCAAGATTCCATTTCTATCACTTATATTAATGATATTACACTATATTATAATATATGTCATAAGCATTCTCAGTCAGGCAGTTGAGGAGATTAGCCGGAACCTTCACCACCGCCAATACATTACTATAATGGTAGTATTATCCTCGTTTTTATCTGAGTAACAGTTTATACCAGGAGAAAACATGCACATGCCAACCTTTTCTGTTTTTTCTTTGCAGGGCAAAGTCCAACTCAGTTCGCTTCGATTTATCCAGTTGTTTCTGGCCTTATTGAGTGTGACGATGCTTGCGGTCCCGCAGGCTATCGCAGACACGCCTCTGGCATCAGTCGAATTCGCCACCGGATTGAACGCGACCGTATTTGTAACATCGCCCCCGGGGGACACCTCCCGCCTGTTCGTGGTGGAACAGTCGGGCGCGATCAAGATCATTCGAAATGATTCGGTTTTAACAACACCTTTTCTTGATATCAGCTCCGATGTATCTTTTGGAGGTGAACAGGGTCTTTTGGGCATGGCGTTCCATCCGGACTATTCCTCAAACGGATATTTTTTCATTAATTACACGAATACCGCTGGCGATACCCGCATAGCCCGAGGCAAAGTTTCAGGCGATCCGGATCTGGCGAATCCGGACAGCCTGGTGACGATCCTCTCTGTCAGTCAACCGTTTGCTAACCACAATGCCGGTATGCTGGCCTTCAGCCCGTTGGATGGTTACCTGTATATCGGGCTGGGTGATGGCGGAAGCGCGGGCGATCCGCAGAATAACGCGCAGGACATGACAACTCTGCTGGGTAAAATGTTGCGAATCGATGTTGACGGAGCATTCCCCTACGCGATACCTTCGGATAATCCATACGTGGGAGATCCCGGTGTTCCTGATGAAATCTGGGCTTCGGGACTGCGAAATCCATGGCGCTACTCATTCGACAGCGAATCAGGTGATCTGTATATTGCCGATGTAGGTCAGAACAACTTCGAGGAAGTCGACTTTCAGCCGGCTGAAAGCAATGGAGGTGAAAATTATGGCTGGCGCCTGATGGAGGGCAGCAGTTGCTACAATCCCTCGACAAACTGTGATCCGGGAGGGTTGACATATCCGATCTATGAATACTCGCATTCCGAAGGTTGTTCGATTTCGGGTGGCTATGTTTACCGCGGGTGCGCGATCCCCGACCTTTCGGGTACTTACTTCTTTGCCGATTACTGCAGTGACCGAATCTGGTCATTTAAATACGACGGCCAGAATTTGACCGATTTCACCGAGCGCACTGTCGAACTCGATCCCCAGTCAGGGCTGTCATTTCAGCAGATCGTCTCATTCGGGACCGATGCTTTAGGGGAAATGTATATAGTCGATCGCTCCGGACGGATCTTCAAGATAGTTCCTGCCGATACGGTCGATTGCAATAACAATGGCAGACCAGACAACTGCGACATAAGCCTGGGAGTGTCCGAGGACCAGGACACCAACGGTGTACCTGATGAATGCGAGATTTATGTTTGCGGTGATGCCAACGCCGATCAGAGTGTGGATGTCTCCGACGCTGTTTATATCATCAATTACGCCTTCGCGGGCGGTGATCCGCCTGATCCACTCGAGGCTGGAGATGTCAACTGCGATGGAACCGTGGATGTTTCCGACTCGGTGTATGTAATCAATTATGCTTTCGCAGGTGGAAATGACCCCTGCGACACTGACGGCGACGGAGAGTTCGACTGTTGAACAGGAATTCAATAAGTTAATTACAAATCAATTGCCGGTGTACTTCTACTGAAGTAGTAAGCTCACCGGCATTTTTTCAACAGTTCCTGCCCGGATTATTTTTGCTTCTTCTCAAAGTTGTCGACACGGCCACAGGCGCAGATTCCGCCCTGGTCATAGTATTTCTGGTGGTATTCCTCGGCCCGCCAGAATTTTCCGGCCGGCTCTATCTGTGTCACCACCTCGGAATCATATTCACCCGAACTGCTGAGCTTTTGTTTAGATTTCTCAGCCATCAGTTTCTGGTCTTCATCGAAATAGAAGATCGCCGAGCGGTACTGTTCGCCGATATCGAGACCCTGGCGGTTGAAGCTGGTCGGGTCATGGATTTCCCAAAAGGTGTCCAGAAGCTGGTTGAAAGTTATCCTGTCCGGATCATACTTTACCCGTACCACCTCGGCGTGGCCGGTACTGCCTGAACAGACTTCCCTGTAAGTGGGATTTTCCTTATGTCCACCGGAATAGCCGACCTCGGTTTCGGTCACACCCTCCAGCTTGCGAAAAGCGTATTCAACTCCCCAGAAACATCCGGCTCCAAATATTACCTGTTTCATCTTGATTTCCTCCATTCCTGAGACTAACTGGCGCATCCGCAGAATAGTTCCGTAAAAGATCTCACCGAATTGATCATAATCGTGAACAGAAGTCAGAAAGTCGGCTGTAACGAATAAACCCACCAGGTACGAGAACCGAAAAATTATGCGCCAGGCGTTTTTGCTTTGAAACAGCGACGTAATGATGTAACATACGCTCTGAGGAAAATTATGCAGATATTGCCGTACACAGAGCTCGAAGACAAGTCGGATATTTACCTGCTGTGGCAGAAATCATTTGGATGGCCGGCAACTCCCGACTGGCATAGAAAACAGTTGGAACAGACCTCGCGCTTGAAGGGTGGTCCGATCGGGATGTGTGCCCTCGAGGATGGTAAATTATTAGGGTTTGTCGGTATAATGACGATACCGACCCGGACCAAAGACCGGACAATCGAGCAGGTGGGAGGAATCTGGGGAATCGCCACACGTCCATCTGCGAGGCGCAGGGGAACCGCCAGAAAGCTATTGGAAGAATCGGAAAACTGGATGCGTAAGCATAGTTATCGTATCGCCATGCTGACAACTTCGCGTGCGATAGTGGCGCACAAATGGTACCAGAGTGTCGGCTACAAAGAAATCGAAAAGGTAAACCGGCTGTCATTTTATTACAAGCTTTTTTCACCGCCTCGTAACCCGGAAAAATACCTGCGGAGGATAAACCAGGCGTACGATCTGGATTTCAAACAGGTGTCGAAACTGTTCAATCGCTTTACTGAAAAGCGCTCCGGATTTACGATCCGAACAGCGGACGATCTCAAACCGGTGGAAACATTAGGAGTACTGTCCCGCGATTGCAGTATCTCGACCGAATCCGGTTATCTTCTGGCACGGGAATCTACCGCTACAATTCGGGTGGGCGAAGTCTTTGCCGAGAGTGTGGCGTCCTGTCGTGAGCTTATCAAATTTGCTGAAGCCAGGGCTCAATATGCCGTCGGAGTGATCCATCCCGATCATCCTGTCGTACTTGAAACCCTGGAAAAAATGAGCTACAAGTCTGATCCGGGCAGTTACGATGTGGTTATGTGGAAATCCCTGGACGGCACTGCTTTTGACGATCTCTACGATGACAGTTTTTACCTCAGCCGAAACGACTGGTTTTAATACTTACTGCTCCTTATAAATCCGCAATAGAGTATTAGTGATCAAAATTTTCGTCCGGCGAGTCCGATTGGCGGAACAATTCCAATTTCAAGTCAGTTTCCATAGTCAATTAAAATGAATATGCCACTGAGGGGGCTAGAACCTCAGAGGGTAAGTTTAAACTCTAATCAAACCTTTGCAAGGGGTGTACTATGTTCAAAAAGTTAATTATTTCGGTACTGGCAGTGGCCATTATGGTTCCGGCTGTAGCTTCAGCCAAGGATCTGACCGGACGTTTCGGCCTGGGTTATTTTCATTCAGATGCTCCCGTGGGATTGCGTTACTGGGTCAATGATAAAGTCGGCCTGGATATCGGGATTGGCTTTGAATCCAGGGACCTGGGTGAAGAGAGCGCTTCCAGCTTCTGGATCGAGGCCGGTGTTCCTTACATCGTTTATCCCTCCGAGCGCGCCAACTTTTATGTTCGTCCGGGAATTGTCTATGCCAGCCTGGATGACCGTGTGCACGGCACCGGTACTTACGATGAAACCTGGTCGGTGATCACCCTGAAACTGATGCCCGGCGCCGAGGTCTTCTTCGGAGACCATTTCTCGCTCCAGGCCGCGCATGGTTTCGAGGTGACTCTCTCCAGCCCTCCCGATGAGGTTTCCGATGATTCCACGACAGATATCAAAACCACCGCCGCCAGCATCAGCTACCTCGGTTTCCACTTCTATTTCTAAATCGCAGTAACAACTGCTGTAATCACTTGCTGTGTGATACATATAAAAACGGGGTGACGTTTACGAGTTCACCCCGTTTTATTATGATGAAATCATCAGCAGTCAGGATCGCCATTGCCATCGGTATCACAGGGTTGACTGCCCCCCAAAAATACGAAATTGACCAGGTAGATAGCGTCGCTGATATCACACGTGGTGTCACAATTTCCATCACAAGCCTCGATCGGATCCGGTTCGAGACCGTCCTCGAAAACATAAGCGATGATAAACGAAGCATCGGATAAGTCCACGACACCATCGCCATTGGTATCGCCACAGGTGTATGGCCCCTCGGGGAGGCTTTCAAGCGTGGTCCTGACTATGATTGTCGCCCAGTTCGTTCCGATGATCAGGAGGCTGTCCTGGACATCGAGATTCTCGGCGTAGCTGGGTAACCGGAACTGTGCCAAAAACTGCGGATCACCGGGATCGCCGATATCCATCGCGAATACTCTCCCGAAATCGCTGGTATACAGTACATCGTCCTGCTCAGCGAGGCAGTAACCGTTGTGCCCCTGCGATGACCAGATCTCTTCCGGATTCAGGATGTCGGCCAGGTTAATTATGCGCAATGAACCCGAATATTCGGTATAGATCGCCAGGCTGTCCTTTAACAGCAAGGTGGTCGAATTTGTGAACGATCTTTTGCTCAGCTTTCCGGGCTTGAAACTGCTCAGGTAGATCGGTTGTGAAGGATCTCCGAGATCATAGAAATGGATCGTTGTATCGGTTTCAAGCACCGCCGCCAGACTGTCTTTGACGACTACCTCACAAGCGTTATGTGAAGAGTCCGGGCTGGCTAAAAAGACCGGATTGGCCGGGTCGCTGATATCATATATCTGCAACGCGCCCTGAATCGGGGCTAAGTACAAAATTGAGTCTTGCGCATATATGCATGCTTCCGCAAGAGGTATAGTGTAATCGAGAATGAAATTGTATGGATCACTGATGTCGTAGATTTTAAGATTGTTATAGAATAGCTCCGAGGTGATAGCCTGGCTGTCGTGCACGAAGAAATCGTATGAAATGCCATGGGTTTTATGTTTGCTGATAAGCAGGGGACTTTCAGGAACACTGATATCGACGACATCGAAATGCCACAGGCTCTCGAGTATGTATAGCTGG
>WJMC01000132.1 GCA_014728145.1 Candidatus Zixiibacteriota bacterium
ACGGTCTATCTTGATACCGCCTTTTCCGCCTCCGAACGGGACAGAGACGATCGCGCATTTGTAGGTCATCAGCGAAGCCAGCGCCATAACCTCGTCCTCGTTGACATCCAGGCTGTAACGGATACCCCCTTTGACCGGGGTGCGATGATGGCTGTGTTCGGCCCGCCAGGCATGAATCGCCTCGATCTTGCCGTCGTCGCGTTTGAGCGGAAATGTGATGTGATATACACTGTTGCACATCTTGATCTGCCGCAACATACCGGCATCCAGACCTGTGTGCGGAGCGGCTTTGTCAAAGTACAAGTTGACCTGTTTATAGAAGCTGAGCGGTTGGGGCATCTGGGGTTCCTCCTTCAGACCAATCAACAGAAATCGCCCATTTTGATTTGTGTTAACCTGACAAATCTGTCCGATTTGACGAATTAATAAATAAAATCCTAAATTTACAAAAAAGTTCGCTAAATTTAAGCCAGGGCGCAAAAAACCTGACTCAACGCATAAACTTAAAATATAAAGAAAGCTTTTATAGGAAGCAAGTACTGGTCCGGTTTTTCGGTATATATTTATATTTTGAGCTGAGCGGAAGGTTATGAATATAATCACTGCAACATTATTATAAATAGTTTATATAATATTATATTTTCATTTTATCTCTCGTACTGTATATTTATGTCAGCGTTCCTGTACATTGCATATCAGGCTTGAGCAACGCTGGCATGTACGGTCATAACAGGCAAGTGTAAGGTCGGGTGGGTTTGATTCCGGCGGGCTGTCTCAATCGCGGTCGGCTTTGATGACTGAAACTTCACCCGCGGTGACACGCAGAAGTTCGCCCTTGCGTTTTGCGATCAGAGCGCCGTCGGCATCGAAATCATGAGCCACCGCCTGGATCAGCTTGCGTCCCTTGAGAAGTTTGATCCGTTTGCCAAGCAGAACCGAGTGCTTTTTGATCTTCGGCAAAAATGGTTTGAGGCTTTTCTTTTTGAAGATCTCATAGTTTTTTTCGATCCGTTCCAAAAGCATACGCAGAAATCCGATCCGGTCGATTTCCTCGCCGTATTCCATACGGATCGAGGTCGCGATTTTATGCAGTTCGGGTGGAAAATCGGAGCGAGCCAGATTGACATTGATTCCCATCCCGACC
Source organism: Candidatus Zixiibacteriota bacterium (assembly GCA_014728145.1). Classification (NCBI taxonomy): domain Bacteria; kingdom Pseudomonadati; phylum Candidatus Zixiibacteriota; species Candidatus Zixiibacteriota bacterium. The sequence continues at coordinate 1,145 of WJMC01000132.1, forward strand.
AGGACGTAATCGACCCGGTCGAGCTCGGCCGAGAGTTCGGTCAATATCCCGGTCACCTTGCGTCCGTCGATCTGGCAGTCATTGGGCCACTTGATTCCCGATTCGAGCTTATAACTGCTGTGCAGTATTTCGCTCAGGGAAAGTGCCATCAGAATCGATAGACTGGGGGCCTGCGCCGACGGTACCTCGGGCCTCAGGATGAGGGTCAACCAGAGCCCTTTCTTGGCCGGTGAATGCCAGCTTCTTCCCATCCTCCCGCGCCCTTTGACCTGTTTTTCGGCGATTACCACGGTTCCCTCGGGAGCACCCTGTTCGGCCAGCTCGCGGGCTATATCGTTGGTTGAGGTGACCGAAGCCCGCGCGACTATATTCTGGCCGATATACCCGGTCTTCAAATTGTAGCGGATTTCAATCGGAAAGATGGCGTCCGGTGCGGAGCTGAAGCGGAAGTGACTATGGCTGTCGGTTTCGAAACGGTAGCCCCACCTGGAGAGCTGGCCGATCGCTTCCATGGCGATACGGTCATCGCAACCGATTTTATCGGCAATCGTCTGGATTGAAAAGTAATCCTCGGGGTTCGAGCGCAGAAGCTCAATTAAAGCTTCCTGCAGGTCGGAAGGGTCGCCGGATGAATCTAGCTTCATTTCAACTCGATCTCCATCGACAGGTCGACGGCCGGCGCCGAGTGTGTCAGTGCTCCGGCGGAGATATAGTCGACCCCGGTTTGCGCGATTTTGCGAACGGTCCTGAGGCTGACATTGCCGGACGCTTCGATTTCGAGACCGGGGTGTTCGGAGCGAATTAGCTCGACAGCTTTTTTTATCCGTGATACGGTCATATTATCCAGCATGATCCTGTCGATTTTGTACTTTAGGGCGCGCTTGATCTGGTCGAAAGTCTTTGTTTCTACTTCTATTTTGGTCTTTTTACGGCCCCTGTGGGCGAGGCAGTTCTCGATAGCATTTTCGATTGAACCGGCAGTTTCAATATGGTTGTCCTTGATCAGGTACATATCAAACAGTCCGATCCGATGATTTTTGGCACCGCCGCAGTTGACGGCATATTTTTCAAGCAATCTCATGCCTGGCAATGTCTTGCGAGTGTCCAGCATCTCCGCGCGGGTGCCCTCGATTTGACGGGCAAAGCGTGCGGATAGTGTGGCTATTCCCGAGAGGTGCATCATAAAGTTCAGGGCTGTCCGCTCTCCGGATAGAAGAGTCTGCAGGTCGGCGTCGATGATTGCGACCATATCGCCTTTATAAGCCGTTTTACCATCACCGATTTTATTAGAATAGCGGGTTTTGGGGGAAATGTGTCGAAACACTGCGCGGGCCGGCTGATGGCCACAGACAGTCTGCTCCTGCTTGGCTCGAATTATTGCACGTGCCGGTCGTTTTCCACCTTCGATTGCCAGGGTAGTTATATCGCCTTGGCCGAGGTCTTCTGTGAGCGCGCGGGTTACGATTTCAGCAATGACCTTGTTATTAACTTTCATAGTGCCGTAAATTAATGCTTAGGTTGAAGCTGTCAATCAGAAATCGCTTTGAAAGAAGGATGATTGGTGTTAAATTACGACTGGAGGGCTCTTATTTTATGTCGAACTCGGAATACGAAAGATGTGGTTTCAAGGGGCATCGCTCCGAGCTGTGCTGGGTTTTTCAGACCTCGGCCGGGATTTCCTCCGGTCCGAGTGATATCCAGGATACTGTTGGGCGGTGTATCCGTTGCGATGTTTTCAACAAAGCTCTCGAGCGTGCCACCGGACGCCGTGAATCCGACCGCCTGCTGACATTAACATTGAAACGGCTGATTGGTCAACTGGTCGATTACAATATGGAATTGACCTCGACCACCGGCAGTTTGCAGAAACGAATTGAGGAACTGGCGGTCCTCAAGTCGGTCTCCGAAGCGCTGTTGCAGACTGAAGATCTTTACAAAGCTCTGGCGATCGTTTTGACCGGCGTGACTTCCGGGGAGGCCTTTGGCTTTAATCGGGCCATGATCTTTTTAGTCGATTCCACGCGCAATGTCCTGGAGGGTCAGCTCGGCCTCGGGCATCTCGAGTATCGTGAGGCGCCCAAAATTTGGAACAACCTCAGAGAAAATCGGCTGACTTTTGAGAACCTGATCGATAAGATCCTGGATATGGATGATATTCCGGTTAACAACCTGTCACGCGCGATTAAAGAGATCGTACTTCCGCTTGCACCCGACCGGGGAGTTCTGACACAGGCGATTTTAGAGAGGCGGCCATTAAATATCTCGACTGAAGCCGAGGTTGAGCTCGGCGATTCCCGGCTTGAGCCGATCCTGGGCCGGATACCGTTTGCGGTGATACCGATAATATCGCGTTACAATGTGCTGGGTGTGATCACGGTCGATAACTCGATCACCTGCGAAAAAATTACCGAAGAGGATATCCGCACGCTGGAAACACTGGCTAACCAGGCCGCCGCCAAGATCGAAAACGCCCTGCTTCATCGCACACTGGAGCTCAAGTATGCAGAGCTCAAGCATGTTCACTCGCTTCTCAAGAAGAATCAGGAGTACCTGGTCGAATCGGAGAGGCTGGCGGAGCTGGGACGTTTCGCAACGACAATCGCCCATGAAATCAAGACGCCCCTGATTACGATCGGGGGTTATGCCCAGCGGGTTCTGCGTAAGCTCGATCGGGAAGAAAAGGTCGAGCGCCGTTTGGTGCAGATCATCTCAGATGAAATCCTGCGCCTGGAGAGGATCGCGGTCGAGGTGCTGGATCTGTCGCGCAAGTCACCGTTGCAACTTGTCGCGCATGACTTAAATGAGATCGTGAGCGAAACCCTGGAGGTTCAGGAGCGTAAACTGCGATACCAGGATATTGTTATAGAAAAGGAGTTCTACCCGAAAGAGCTGGAAGTCCTGTCCGACAAGGACCGCCTCAAGCAGGTTTTCTTCAACCTGATCCAGAACTCTGCGGAGGCGATGTCGGAAGGTGGCAAAATGAAGCTCTCTACCGGGCGCAACGGAGACTATATTTATCTCCGCATCAGCGATACCGGCTGTGGTATGGATGATCAGGCCAAGAGCAAACTGTTTACGCCGTTTTATACCTCAAAGCGAACCGGGACCGGGCTGGGACTGCCGGTTTCGAAGAAGATTATCGACGATCACGGCGGATCGATATTGGTCGAATCCAAGCTTGACAGGGGTACGAGCTTTATCGTAAATTTACCTGCGAGAGCGAATCCCTCAGAAAGGAGGGCATGATGTCCAAAGTCCTGATAGTGGAAGATGAGCATAACCTTCTGGATTTGTACCGGATGGAGCTCGAAGACGAGGGTTACCAGGTCAGCACAGCTGTCGATGGCCCCTCGGCATTGAGTATCGCCAGCGAATTCGATCCCGACCTGATCGTGCTGGATATCAAGCTGGGTGAATCAGAAGGGCTCGATCTGCTGCAACAGTTCAAAGCCTTTAAAAAAGATATGCCGGTTATTCTCAATTCCGCCTATTCACATTACAAAAACGAGTTTACCAGCTGGCTGGCTGACGAGTATGTTACCAAGTCAGGTGACTTAAGCGAACTCAAACTGAAAATCAGCGAACTGCTACCCCCCTCGAAAAACTGAGCTGTACTGAAATTGTAATTCGACTTGATCCATACAGCCGTCGGGATAATCTCCCGGCGGCTTTTGCTGTGCGGGATGAGAACCCGACCGGATTTATCCTTTCTCGTTGTATGGTACTTATCTCCTGAAATATGCGAATTTTTATTTTAAATGTTTGCAGTGAACATGAGATAAAACCAGGTGCCGAGATCGTCATGCATACCGTCGAGCCATTTAGCATTCGGCAAAAACAGAGACATACCGAGTTGTCCTGTTAGCTGATCATAGATCTGCATCTTTCCGGTCAGGTCGAATTCGAAGCCGTATTTATCAAATCTGATGGGCCAGTAAAAATCGTTATCAGGAATGACTTTCCCGGTGTTCATGGATAAAAAATAATGTACATGAGACATTAACTCAAATCTGTCAGCCGGTTGAAATGAAAACTTAAGATACCAGTCTGAAAGACCGAATTGCGGGCCGGTGATAAAATAATCCATGTAACCTCTGAAAGCATGACCGGTATAGAATAAATTATAGAAAGAATTTCTTTCATTGTCAGTCCACTCAGGCCCTTGAGAATGTAATTCATCACCGGAGGTAATATCAAAACCTAACGCTATTCGAGGTTGAGATTTCTCATTCGATTGGTAACCGATTTCAGCTGCTATCATATAAGCTGAAACATCGGGATAATCTGCCTCGAAATGTGACCCGAACTGATAGGCGGCATCCAGAGCAATATCCAATCCCCAGTCGGTATCGCGCTGATAGAACATTCCCGCTGTCCAGATATTTTTCCGATATTTATATCTACCGGAATGTCCCTGCTGAACTTTTGAATGGTCGACATCTGCCAGTATAAAGAGGTGCAAGTGATCTTCAAGCCAGCGTGTGTACAAACCATAGAGGTTTTCATCACCGGAATGACCTGAATATTTTGCAGTGTCGAAACTTCGATCATTGATTTTCAGGAGAAACAGGTCGGCATTGAACAGGTCGAAATCGAATTCAAGGCGCAATCCGTCAAAAGTCCGTCCCACATTATGCCATCCAACCGCGCCGATCAGCCTTTCCCGGCCATACCTGGACTCGAAACGACCGATCTGCCATGTCAGTCTGTCCCACAGGCGGCACTGGAATTTGATATAGGCCTGATGAATTCCCAGATTGTTGTCATTGACCAGGCCGGCTGAATTGGTGCCCAGGTTGCGTGAATCCTGAATCTGCAAAAATATATCAGTCTTTTCCAGGCCGGTAAACAGTATTCCCAGACGGGTGCGCATCTGAGACCGTTCGACAAGGTCGGAATTATTGTCGAAATCCTTGCCGTCGAACTCACTGCGGATCCTGATCTGGCCGGTCAAAGTAAGGTCATCATTTATCACGATCCCCTGACCATCGAGCATTACCGGAAACAACAAAAAAGTCAATAAGAACAATACGGGCAATGGATTGCCGGTTTCCATACATACCTCCTGTGATTGCATCTATGCGGACAACTTAGATTTCCGATATGCCCGGGCCTGATGAAATTGTGTTAAGATGATGCCGAGTTTATTGAAGCTTCAACCCATATCGGACATATCCGGAAATATGTTAACGGTCTATATAGAAAAGTCAATCAATATTACTGGCGTACATAAAAAAATTGCTTTGGATTAAAATCTTTTTGCGTATAATACTGGTGTCAGAAGAATTAGTAAAAGAAAGGTGGCGGTATGTCTTCCAAGGCTAACAAGGGTGTCTACCTCTGTCGCGGTAACCGAATCCATGTAGTCTACAATAACACCACCCTGCATTTCGATTTCGATGAGTATGAACGCTATGTGCTGATGGTCGATGAGGCTTATTATCGGCTCAAAAACGAACTTAAAGCGCGCGATGAGTCTTTTTTTGATGAATCGGATGATGATTCTGATTTCGATTTTGACGATGATTTCGACGAGGATGACGATTTCTGATATAAATCTCCCGCTTATCCCATCTGTTTACCCATTTAGATAATTTTTTCACAATCTTGACCCCTCTAAAATAATTAGATACGGCTAAAATATGTACATGAATAGAGGTTGGATTTTTATTAGATTCTTGTTTATTTAGTTCGTATCACTTACAACAGGAGGTTAGACAGAGCCCGTAATCGGTATTCATAATTAATTGTTTTAGAAAGAATAAATCGTGATTTTGGGCTTGACAGGCTTGTGAAATCTGTTACATTTAATCACTTTGAAACCAGTGCTTTGAGATGGCGGTTCGGCTTACATTTTAGAGTGGGAGAGTGCGTAAAAAGGGTAATTTGAGCCTGGTCCGAAAACGCGAAGGATATGGGTTAGTTTGTTATTTATTTCTCAAGCAGATTGAATTGAAAATTAATTAATAAGAGAGGTTTGACCTCATAGAGCAAAAGTAAGGAGTCAAAATGGCAGAAGTACCGAATACCCCGTTACTGGATGAACTCGAGAAGGGTAAATGGCCAAGTTTTGTGACTGAGATCAAGGACGCGGCTAAGAGCAACGATATGTGCAAAGACCTGCTCGGCATCCTCGAGAAATCCTACAATGAGAAGATCGGCCACTGGAAACATGGCGGTATCGTGGGTGTTCTGGGCTACGGCGGCGGTGTAATCGGCCGTTACTGTGACGTGCCCGAAGAATTTCCCGGCGTATCCCATTTCCACACCATGCGAATCAACATGCCGGCGGCCTGGTTTTATACCTCCGACGCCCTCAGGAAGATCTGTGATATCTGGGAAAAGCATGGATCCGGCCTGACAAATATGCACGGTTCCACCGGCGACATCATTCTTCTGGGATGCCGCACTGATGATCTGGAGCCGACTTTCCAGGATCTGGCCCGCGAAGGTTTCGATATTGGCGGATCCGGATCGGATTTGCGTACCCCGAGTTGCTGCAATGGTATGGCTCGTTGTGAATGGGCCTGTTTCGACACCATGCGTGCCTGCTATGACCTGACCATGCACTGGCAGGATGAGCTTCACAGGCCCGCCTTCCCGTATAAATATAAATTCAAATTTGCCGGTTGCCCGAACGACTGCGTGGCCTCGATTGCCCGCGCGGATATGTCGTTTATCGGTACCTGGCGCGATGAGATCCAGGTCGACCAGGACAAGGTCAAGGAAGCTGTCGACAAAGACGGTGTTGACATGATCAACGATGTAGTCCTGCGCTGTCCGGGTCAGTGTATGCAGTGGGACGGCAACAAGCTGGAGATCGATGATTCCTCCTGCCGTCATTGTATGCACTGTATCAATGTTCTTCACAAAGCTCTCAAGCCGGGTAAGGACCGCGGTTGCACGGTTCTGATCGGCGCAAAGGCCCCGATTATCGAAGGCGCTCAGCTCTCATCGGTTCTGATCCCGTTTATGAAGATGGAACCGCCGTACGAGGAACTCAAAGACCTGATCGAGCGGATTTGGGACATCTGGTGCGATGAAGGCAAGGCTCGTGAGCGTATCGGCGAGTTCATCCAGCGTGTCGGTTTGGGTAACTTCCTGGAAGCTATCGAAATGGAACCGACTCCGGAGATGATCGCTCATCCTCGTGAGAACCCGTACGTCTTCTATGAAGAATACTATGAAGAAGGCGATGAAGAGGAAGAAGAAGAATAGTTAACCTGGAAAAAAGAACCTTTTAATACAGAGGTATAAAATATGGCAGAAGCACAGCAGGAAAGAATTACTGATATTGGTCCGCCACATTATGAGAAATTTTTGCCGCCGGTTATAAAAGAAAACTACGGCAAATGGGACTATCATGAATATGTCAAGCCGGGTGTCTATGTGCACGTGGCTGAAGGTGGCGACAAGATCTATACAGTGCGGGCCGCTTCCCCGCGTCTGGTTTCGATCCACAAGATCAGGAAATATGCCGATTTGGCTGACAAGTATTGCGACGGGTATCTGCGCTTTACCAGCCGTAACAATGTCGAATTTCTCCTGACCGATGAAAGCAAGATCGATCCCCTGATTAAGGATCTCGAGGAACTGGGCCATCCGGTCGGTGGTGTCGGCAACGCCATCTCGAATATCGTCCATACCCAGGGCTGGGTGCACTGTCACTCCGCCGCTACCGATGCTTCAGGTATCGTCAAGGCTGTCATGGACGAGTTAAATGAATACTTCACTTCCATGAAACTTCCGGCCAAGATCCGTATCGCCCTGGCCTGTTGTTTGAATATGTGCGGAGCGGTGCACTGTTCTGATATCGCTATTCTGGGTATTCATCGTCGTCCACCGAAAGTGATCGACGAAAATGTTCCCAAGCAGTGCGAGATTCCGAACGTGGTGGCCGCCTGTCCGACCGCGGCGATTCGCCCGGCCGAAAAAGATGGCAAGAAGAGCGTTGAAGTTATCGAAGAGAACTGCATGTTCTGCGCCAACTGTTACACAGTTTGCCCGGCCATGCCCCTGAACGATCCGCTCAATGACGGTGTCTCGATCTGGATCGGAGGCAAGGTTTCCAACGCGCGTCATGAGCCGATGTTCTCAAAGCTGGCGATTCCGTTTATCCCGAACAATCCTCCGCGCTGGCCGGAAGTGGTCGAGGCGGTCAAGGGTATCGTCGAACTGTGGGCCAAACATGCCCGCAAGTATGAGCGTATTGGCGAATGGATCGAGCGAATCGGCTGGCCGAAGTTCTTTAAGCTGTCCGGTATCGAGTTCGAGAAAGAGCATATCGATGACTTCAAGTATGCTGGATTGACATTTAAACGATCAACTCATATAACTTTCTAAAGGGTAAGGTGATTGTGGCTGATAAGTTGAGTGTAGAAGAAGTCGCTGAACAGATGTACAAGATGGTCGCGGATGCCCAGGGCCAGAAACAGCTCAAGCCCGGGGATTTGAACAAGGCCATGAAGCAGATTCACGGCGACAAAGTCGACAGAAAGATCTGTAAGGATGCCATCAAGCAATTGGTGAATTCCGGTCGCTGTGTCTACACGTACTTCGGCGGCAGTTATATTGAACTGCCACGTCAGGAAGGCGCGTCCAACGACTGATTCAGCCGTGTTTGGGTCGTATGCCGGTTGATAGATCGAAATTTATACCCAGAATCGTGGTCGCCGGAACTTCCGGCGACTCCGGTAAAACTCTTGTTTCGGTCGGTCTTCTGGCGGGCCTGCGACAACTTGGATACGTTACATGTGCGTTTAAAAAAGGGCCGGATTTCATAGATCCGGCCTGGCTTATGGCGGCCAGCGGCTCGAAAGTGCGAAACCTCGACACTTTTCTCGTCGACAGCCAAAAGGTCAGGACCTCGTTTATTACTCATTCCGATTCCGACTCGATCAACCTGATCGAGGGCAATCGCGGGTTGTACGATGGTTTCGATGTCGACGGCTCCCACAGTACCGCCGAACTGGCCAGGTTGCTCGATGCTCCGGTCATACTGGTTATTTGTGCTACCAAGACTACACGCACTCTGGCCGCTGTGGCACTGGGTATGAGGCAGATGGATCCGCAACTGAATATCGCGGGTGTAATTCTCAATCAGGTCGGAGGAAGTCGCCATAGACGGATCGCTTCTGAGGCAATCGAAAAATATGCCGGACTTAAAGTTATTGGGGCGGTGCCCAGGATCTCCGGTACCAGCCTGTTACCCGCGCGTCATCTGGGGCTGGTCACTCCCGCAGAATACGGGATGACTTCAGAAATAACAGGGGAAATTGGAAAACTGATTACGGATCATGTGGATTTGAACAGGATAGTGGAAATAGCCAGGCGGTCTCCCGATCTCAACTTTCAGGAGCGGACAAGTGACCGAAAAACAACCGAGACTAAGGTTAAAATTGGCTACTTTTCCGATTCAGCGTTTACTTTCTACTACCCGGAAAACCTCGAACTGCTCCAATCTCTTGGCGCAGAACTGGTTCCGATATCTTCTCTTTCAAGCCGGAAACTTCCAGGGATATCCGGGTTATACATAGGAGGCGGTTTTCCGGAAACCCATGCTGATCGACTGGCCAAAAATCATGAACTCAAGGCCGAGATCAAGCGCGGGGCCGAGAACGGCCTGCCGATTTACGCGGAATGCGGGGGATTGATATATCTCTGTCGGAGCTTGAAACTGAAGGAAAAAACATATTCAATGGCCGGCGTGTTCGATATCGATCTGGCCATGGGCGAAAAGCCTCATGGTCATGGCTACAGCCGGATGCAGGCCGACCTGGATAATGAATACTATCCCGGAGGAATTGAAATCAGGGGTCACGAATTTCATTATACATATCCACTTTCTGAGCAAATCGGCGAAAAGATGGTTTTATCTGTTTCAAAGGGGACTGGAATAGCCGGCGGCCGTGACGGTCTCGTCAAACAGAATGTCTTTGCCGCATATTTGCATGTCCATGCCGACGGTGAGGGGAGTTGGGCCTCAAACCTGGTCAGGCTGGCGAGCGTATATGCTCACAGGAATCGAAACGAAGGCTTTTCCGGTGGATCGCAACTTTTTGGGAGGAAGGCTGTATAAATTAAGGTGAAAATTGTTTGGATTACGAGCGATTATGTTGTATCTTTATATCCTGTTGAACAAGTAGTCCTTACGGGAGAATCGAAAATCCAGATTTAAATAAACTGAAGCTTACATCAAACTATCAGGAAGTGTAGTTATGGCAGTTCTCAAGAAGAAAAAGAAAAAGAAAAAAGGTCTGGGAGGCCTTGGATCGCGTTCGGGTGGTTCCAAGGAACAATCCTCGCGAAGACCGCAACAAGTGGAAAAGACTGCCCCCTGTATGGCGGCCTGTCCCAACAAGACAAATATTCGCAAGATCATCACCACTATTTCGATGATGGAGAAGAAGCAGAAGCCCAAAGAAGAGGCTTATGCTGAGGCCTGGCAGACCCTGGTTGAAAAGAATCCCTTCCCGTCGGTTTGCGGGCGTGTCTGCCCCCATCCCTGCGAGGCCGAGTGCAATCGCAAGGAAAAGGATTCTCCGGTGGCGATCAATAATATCGAACGGTTTATCGGCGATTATGCCATGGAGCACAATCTTCCGCTTCCGAAGGAAGCCGAAGAGACCCGTTCCGAAAAGGTGGCCGTTATCGGCGCCGGTCCCGCCGGCCTTTCCTGTGCCTATCAGCTTGCCCGCCGGGGCTACCCGGTGACTGTATATGAGGCTTTCCCGAAAGCGGGTGGTATGCTTCGCTATGGTATCCCGGATTATCGTCTGCCCCAGGATGTGCTGGATGCTGAAATCAAGCGCCTGGAAGAGATGGGAATCGAAATCAAGACCAATACCGTGATCGGTAAAGATATCGATTACCACGATCTGCAGAACGAGTACAAGGCGATTTTCGTAGGAATCGGCGCTCATAAGGGTTACAGCCTCGGGATCGACGGTGAGGATGCCGAGAATGTCTGGACCGGTACTGAATTTCTGAACCGGATCAATCGTGGTGAGACGATTGATGTCGGTGATAAGGTGTATGTCATCGGCGGTGGCGATACCGCTATCGATGCCGCGCGTGTCTGCCGACGTCTGGGGGCCGAGGTCACAATTCTCTACCGCCGGACCCGTAACGAGATGCCGGCCATCGAGGAAGAGATCGTCGGCGCTGAAGAGGAAGGTGTCAATTTCGAATTTCTGGCGGCTCCGCTTTCTATTACCAAGGAAGGCGACAAGGCGGTTAAGATGAACTGTCAGCGGATGGAACTGGGTGAGCCGGATTCTTCCGGTCGTCGTCGCCCGGTGCCGATCCCGAATGACGAATTCGAAGTCGAACTGACCTGCCTGATTCCGGCTATCAGCCAGGAACCTGGTTTCGATGGTCTCGAGGACCTCAAAGCCGGTCCGAAAGACTGGATCAAGGCTGATGATGATTTCAAGACCGACAAGGAAAATATCTATGCCGGTGGCGATGTGCTCAATTTGGGCCTGGTGACGATCGCGATTTACCAGGGACGAATTGCCGCCTACAAGATCCATGAAGAAGTCACTGGCGAGAAGATCGATGTCGATGACAATGTCGAGCACGATGTGATCAAGAGCGACAAGATGCTTTTGAGCTATTACGAGGAAAAACTGCGCCATGAAGGCCAGAAGATTCCGCCTTCCGAACGGCTCAAGACGATGGAAGAAGAGATTCTCAAGACGTTGTCGGAAGAGGAGTTTTTGGAAGAGACCCAGCGTTGCATGAGCTGCGGTTCCTGTTTCGAATGCGGTCAGTGCTGGAGCTATTGTCAGGACAGCGCGATTATCAAACCGTTGACTCCGGATCAGACATATACATTCAAGCTCGATTTCTGCAAGGGATGCGACAAGTGCGCGGAAAACTGCCCCTGCGGTTATATCGAGATGCATTAATTATTGACTTGTATGAGATGGTTTATTAAAATAGAAACATTAATTTATCAAGGGAGGATTGCAGATGCCAATCTTTGAACATGGCGAACTCAAGATCGCAGTCGATGAAGACGGCTTCATGGAAAATCCGGAAGAATGGAACGAGGACATTGCCAAGGCCCTCGCGTCCACTGAGGATGTTGGCGAAATGACCGAGGAACACTGGAAACTGGTTAACTACCTGCGCGATTATTATCTCAAGTTCGGAATCGCTCCGATGATCCGCAAGCTCTGTAAGGAAACCGGTTTTCCGCTCAAGAAAGTCTATGAGTTGTTCCCCTCCGGCCCGGCCAAGGGCGCCTGTAAAGTGGCTGGCCTGGCCAAGCCGACCGGCTGTGTCTGATCAGACTTTTCCGTAGATCAAAAAGCCCCGCATCATGCGGGGCTTTTCTTATGTTATGCTTGTGATTTTTGGCACAAATTTGCGCCCGGCCACAGTCGTATATTTGTCTGGATGGCAGTCCCCGATAAAACGGCTGGCTTTGTGAAATTCAGAACTATTTTACTTGATTTTCATGAGCCAGTTTGCTATATAAATTAATTACTTAGATGATGGCGGAAGGTAGATTTCTCTACAATCTTATGGCAATTCGGGAGACCGGTCAGTTCCCGGAGAATAGTGTGTGTCAGCGCTATTTTTGAGAAATCTCGAAGGCAGGCGAGAGGTCATTTAAATTGCAACTTACCGAGATTCTGCAATCACGAAAAAAAGCGATCCTGTCGAACTGGCGTAAACGGATTATTGCCACCTACCCCGAGGATGCCCACAGTTTCCTGAAAGATCAGAAGGATCGTTTCGCAAATCCGATCGGTGCGGCTATCCGGCATGGGACCGAAGCGCTCTATGAGGGTGTAATCAACTGCTCGGACCGCGAATGTCTCTGCGGTGCCCTTGAAGATCTGGTCAAGATACGTTCTGTGCAGGAGTTTTCCCCCTCGAAAGCGGTGGCGTTTGTTCTGCTGTTGAAGCCGGCGGTGCGCGAAGAACTCGGATCCGAGTTAAGTGCTGGAGATGACCTCGAGGTTCAGCTTATGGATCTGTATGGCCGGATCGATGAATTGTTGCTGTTGGCGTTCGACAGTTACACGGATTGCCGTGAGAAGATTTACAACATCCGGATCAACGAGTTAAAAAACAATTCTGCTCTGGCCTATCGTCGTCTCAACCGTCCCGCAAAAGAGCAAAAAGATAACGATGAGTCGCGCAAATAGTGACTCGTATAGATTATATAATTTGAAGGGAGGTTCTGGCAAATGGCAGCCATTTCTGCGCTGTTAATTCTGGCAGTCCTGATAGTCGTGTCGATGGTTGGCACCGGCATGGCAGATTTGGACTTCCTGTTCGGTGTGGTCTTCCCGTATGCGGCGATCTTGATCTTTCTGGTCGGATTCATATACCGCATAATTCGCTGGGCGCAGTCGCCTGTGCCGTTTAAGATCACCACCACCTGCGGACAGCAAAAATCCCTTGACTGGATCAAGGACTCGCCTTTCGAGGCGCCTCACAGCAAGCTGGCCGTGATTGGCCGGATGCTGATGGAGATCCTGTTTTTCCGGTCGCTGTTTCGCAACACCAAGGTCGACTTGAAAAAAGACGGCCCCCGGGTTGTCTATGGCGGTTCCAAGTGGCTCTGGCTGGCGGGATTGGCATTTCACTGGTCGTTTCTGATCATCCTCTTGCGTCATTACCGTTTCTTCGCCGACCCGGTGCCGTTTTTCGTCAGCGGTATAGAATCGCTCGACAGTTTCTTCCAGATCGGCCTGCCGTTGTTCTATATCACTGATGCCATCATCCTGATCGCACTCACATACCTGTTTTTAAGACGGGTGGCTGATCCCAAGATGCGCTTCATCAGCCTCGGTTCGGACTATTTCGCCCTGTTTTTGCTGTTGGCGATCGGGGTGACCGGGGTGCTGATGCGTTATACGCCGATGCGGGTCGATATCATCTCGATCAAGGAGCTGGCCATGGGGCTGGTGAGTCTCAAGCCAGTGGTACCAGCCGATATCGGATCGATCTTTTACATCCATCTCTTTCTGGTGAGCGTGTTGTTTGCGTATTTCCCATTCTCGAAATTGATGCATATGGGCGGCGTGTTCATGTCCCCGACTCGCAATATGGCTAACGACAACCGGGTCAAGCGACATGTCAACCCATGGGATTACCCGGTCAAAACTCATACTTATGAGGAATGGGAAGATGAGTTCAGAGAACTGATGAGAGCGGCTGGAATGCCGTTGGAGAAGGAAAAGTAATATGGCGGAAAAATTAGTAAAACCGGAAGAACTGGCCGGCGGTATTGATTACAAGCCGAAGCAAAAAGACTGGTTCGATCCGCGTGTCGAATTCAGGCGAGGCACCTGGAATTATGCCGCTCCGCCGGATAATTTGAAATACCTGGATCTGCCCAACCCGCGCAAATGGTCGCCGACCGACGAGGACTGGAAGCTTCCCGATAATTGGAAGGAGATCATTCTCGAGGGACTGCGCGATCGGATCAAGCGTTTCCGTTCACTGCAGGTCTTTATGGACATCTGTGTCAGGTGCGGGGCCTGCGCTGACAAGTGCCATTTCTTTATCGGTTCGGGCGATCCCAAGAATATGCCGGTCCTGCGAGCTGAGCTGTTGCGTTCAGTTTACAGAAAAGATTACACCCTGGCCGGCAAGCTGATGGGCAAGATGGTCGGCGCTCGTGAGTTGACTGTGGATGTGCTCAAAGAATGGTTCTATTATTTTTACCAGTGCACCGAATGCCGTCGCTGTTCGGTCTTCTGCCCGTACGGTATCGATACGGCAGAGATCACCATGATCGCGCGCGAGCTATTGAACCTGGTGGGCGTCTCGATCGAGTGGATCTGCACCCCGGCGGCGAATTGTTTCCGAACAGGAAATCACCTCGGTATTCAGCCTCATGGTTTCGCCGACAGTATCGAATTTGCAGTTGACGAGCTGGAGGAATTGACCGGGATCAAAGTCGATGCCCCGATTAACAAAAAAGGGGCCGAGATCCTGTTTGTAGCGCCTTCGGCAGATTACTTTGCCTCACCCCATTACTATACGCTTCTGGGGTATTTAGCACTATTCCATGAGATCGGACTTGATTACACCTGGAGCGCTTACGCTTCAGAAGGTGGCAATTTCGGGTTGTTCCATTCGCACGAGATGATGAAACGGCTCAATGCCAAGATCTATGCCGAGGCCAAACGGCTGGGCGTGAAATGGATTCTGGGTGGTGAGTGCGGCCATATGTGGCGGGTGATTCACCAGTATATGGACACTCTCAACGGTCCGGCAGATTTTCTGGAAGAGCCGGTCTCTCCGATCACCGGGACCAGATTCGAAAATGCCAGATCGACAAAGATGGTGCATATCACCGAATTCACCTCCGACTTGATTCGCCACGGCAAGATTAAGCTGGATAAGTCCAGAAATGATCACTGGCATGCGACTTTTCATGACTCCTGCAACCCTTCGCGGGCGATGGGTCTTCTGGAGGAGCCACGTTACGTGATTAAAAACTGCATGAACAAGTTTACCGAGATGCCGGAGAACACGATCCGTGAACAGACCTTCTGCTGCGGTTCAGGTTCCGGTCTGGGTACCGATGAGAATCTGGAGATGCGTCTGCGGGGCGGTTTCCCGCGGGCCAATGCCTGCAAGTATGTGCATGATACCAAAGATGTCAATATCCTCTTGTGTATCTGTGCCATCGACAAAGCCACCCTGCCACCGCTTCTTGAATACTGGGTTCCCGGAGTCGAGGTAGGCGGTATCCACGAGTTGATCGGCAACGCCCTGATTATGAAGGGAGAAAAACGCGAGACCGACCTGCGCGGTACACCATTGCCGAATCTCGCACCTGCCGAGGAAAATACAGAAGACAAAGCTGAGACCGGAGAGGAGGGCGAAGGCGATGTATGATGCCGGGAAAGTTATAATCGGGATCATCGTGTTTCTGGTGATCGCCAGTTTTCCAATCTGGTATGCGGTCGCCGGTGGAAAAAGCGCAGATATCCCCGAGCTCGAAAAAGCGGCTAAAGGTGATAACTGTGTGATGGAGACCGAAGAAATGCGGGCGGCTCACATGGACCTGTTGAACGACTGGCGCAAGCTTGTGGTTCGCGACGGACTTCGATATTATACCGCGTTTGACGGCGAGAAAGTCGAGATGAGCATGACCAAGACCTGCCTGGGATGTCATCCGAATAAAGACGCGTTCTGCGACCGCTGTCATAATTACATGGCTGTAAATCCCTACTGCTGGGACTGCCATGTCAATCCGAAGGAGTTTGAGTAATGGGAATTGATAGAAGAGGATTTCTGAAAGTCTCGGGTCTGACCGTTTTGGGAATCGCTTCCGGCAAGGCGTCAGAAACTTTCGCGTCATCGGATTCCCATGGTCATACCTCCGACGGCACCACCAAGCGTTATGCTATGGTGATTGACCTGCAGTTATGCAAGGAACAGGAGGGCTGTACCGATTGTGTCAATGCCTGTCACCATGTTCACAATGTGCCCGAGTTCGACAACCGCAAAGATGAAGTCAAATGGATCTGGAAAGACAGCTTTCATCACGCTTTCCACGAACAGGAGCATCATTACCTTGACAAGGATATAGTCAATCATCCTGTCCTGCTTCTGTGCAATCATTGCGATAATCCACCCTGCGTGCAGGTTTGTCCGACCAAGGCGACATTCAAGCGGGAATCGGATGGTATCGTGATGATGGACTGGCATCGCTGTATCGGTTGCCGTTACTGCGTGGTGGCCTGTCCCTATGGTTCACGCAGTTTCAACTGGCGCGACCCGCGTCCGCATATCGAGGAAGTAGTGGATGATTTTCCTACCCGGACGCGTGGAGTAGTCGAGAAATGCACATTCTGCGAGGAGCGGATTTTCGAGGGACGACCGCCGGCCTGTGTGGAGGCATGTAAACATGGCGCGATGGCGTTCGGCGACCTGGAGGATCCTGAATCCAGGGTCAGGGAGTTGTTGCGCGATCGCTTTTCGATTCGCCGCAAACCGGCCCTCGGAACTGAACCTGAAGTCTATTACTTAGTGTGAGGTATTTATGATAGAGAATGCTTTAACAGGAAGCAAACGCTACTGGACCTGGGTGGGATTCCTGCTGGTGGTTATCTTCATCGGATTTCTCTTCTACCTCCGCCAGTTTCATGAGGGGTTGGGAATTACCGGTCTTTCACGCGATATCACCTGGGGTTTCTATATTGCCCAGCTGACATTTCTTGTGGGTGTGGCAGCATCGGCTGTGATGGTCGTCTTGCCGTACTACCTTCACAATTATAAAGCCTTCGGCAAGATCACGATACTGGGAGAATTTCTGGCAATCGGCTCGGTTGTTATGTGTGTGCTGTTTGTAGTGGTCGACCTCGGTCAGCCGTTCAGGGCTTTTAATCTGTTTTTGTATCCGACTCCCAATTCGATGTTGTTCTGGGACACCATCGTGCTGTCGGGTTATTTGATTTTAAACGCTTTGATTTCAGTGGTAACACTCAGTGCCGAGCGCAAAGGAATTGCTCCGCCCAACTGGATCCGTCCAGTGATTATCTTTTCGATACCCTGGGCTGTCTCGATTCATACGGTAACTGCGTTTCTGTATGCCGGTCTGGGTGCGCGCCCGTTCTGGATGACCGCTGTACTGGCGCCTCGGTTTCTGGCTTCGGCTTTTGCCGCCGGCCCCGCGCTTTTGATTTTACTCTGTCTGCTTCTGCGCAAAATCACGAAATTCAATGCCGGTGATGAGCCGATTCGAAAACTCTCGGTGATTGTTACCTATGCCATGATCGTCAATGTGTTTTTAGTGTTGATGGAGTTCTTCACCGCTTTCTATTCCAGCATCCCGGAGCATACCGCTCATTTCAAATACATGTATTTCGGACTGGATGGAAAAGCCAATTTGGTGCCATGGATGTGGACCTCGGTGGTGCTGTCAATTGCAGCTTTAGCGCTATTGATCGTACCCAAATGGCGGAGAAACTTCAAGCTTTTGACCGTCGCCTGTTTTGCGGTCTTCATCGGCCTCTGGATCGACAAAGGACTGGGCCTGATCGTCACTGGATTCGTTCCCACGGTCCTCGGCGAGGTTGTCGAATACGCTCCGACCTTCCCGGAGATCATGATAACTATCGCGATCTACGCAGTGGGGGCATTGATCGTGACTGTCTTCTACAAGGTCGCTCTGACAGTTCGGGGCGAAATCATCTACGACCGAATCAAACCGGGTGCAAAACCGCAGTCGGTAGAGACTATCGGTTCCTGACAGGTATATATAATGCTTATTTTACGATGCCGGACATGAGTGATCATCTCCGGCATCGTGCTGTTTCGGAGTAAATGATATGGATAAATCTGATGTCGTTATAATCGGGGGTGTGGCCTGCGGATGTAAAACCGCCGCTTCACTGGCCCGTCGCAAACCGGAATTCAAGATAACGTTATTCCAGAAGGAAAAGGAACTCTCCTATGGCACCTGCGGACTGCCGTATTTCGCCTCGGGCGATATCGACAGCTTCAGGCAGTTGACCGAGACAAACTACAATGTCGTCCGCGATATTGACTTTTTCAAAAACAGCAAGGGTTTCAACGCTGTTGTCGAATCGGAAGTTACCAAAATCGACCGTGAGAAAAAAATAGTTCATGTGAAGGATCTGAAAAGCGGAGATGTTTATCAGCATGGCTACGACAAGTTGGTGCTTGCCACCGGGGCATCTCCTGTGACACCACCGATTGAATTTCCAGAATCAGATCGTATCAGCCATTTCACACGGCCTTCGGACGCTATCAACTTCCGAAAATCAGCTCAGACCGGTCAGGTTGGATCGGCATTGATCCTGGGAGGCGGTTTTATCGGATGCGAGCTGGCCGAATCCTGTGGAGGCTTATGGGGACTCGAGACCACGCTGGTCGAAAAAGAACCTCAACTGCTACCATATGTGCTGGACCGCGAGATGTCTCTGCCAGTTGAAAAACACCTGGCTGAAAACGATGTCAATGTCCTGATCGATACCCGTGTGACTAAAGTCGAAGCACCTGATGATGATACCGTCGTGGTGACTCTCACCAACGATAAAAAAGTAACAGTCGATTACCTTTTTGTCTGCGCTGGTGTCCGTCCCGCTTCCGAACTCGCCAGAGAGGCCGGCCTCGAACTGGGTGAAAGCGGTGGAATAGCGGTTGACGATTCTATGTGTACATCAGATCCGGATATCTATGCCGGTGGCGATGTGGTCGAACTTCGTCACCAGGTCACCGGACAACCTCTGTATATCCCGATGGGATCGTTGGCCAACCGTCACGGACGCATTATCGCAGAAAATATCGCTGGTGGAAATTCC
>WJMC01000133.1 GCA_014728145.1 Candidatus Zixiibacteriota bacterium
AAGGTATTGATTTGCAACGCCGACGAGGGCGACCCCGGGGCTTATATGGACCGCAGCCTGCTGGAGGGCAACCCCCACAGCATCATCGAAGGTATGCTGATCGGGGCTCTGGCTACCGGCGCAACCGAGGGTATTATTTACGTCCGCAATGAATACCCGCTGGCTATCAAACACCTGACTATTGCCCTCAGGCAGGCTCGAGAAATGAATTTTTTGGGCTACAATATCATGAGCAAACCGTTCTCGTTTGATATATCCGTGGTGCGAGGCGCGGGAGCGTTCGTCTGCGGTGAAGAGACTTCACTGATTCGCTCGATCGAGGGCAGGATGGGCGAACCGCGTCAGAGACCACCATTTCCGATAGAGAGAGGTCTGAGCGGTAAACCGACCGCTATCAACAATGTCGAGACCTGGGCCAATATCCCGGTGGTATTCTCACTGGGAGCAGAGGAATACGCCAAAATCGGCACCCCGGGCAACTCCGGCACCAAGATATTCAGCCTGGTCGGTAAGGTCAAAAACACCGGTCTGGTCGAAGTCCCGATGGGTACTACGATCAATGAGATCGTCTACGATATCGGCGGAGGCTCCTCCTCAAACGCAAAGATCAAGGCGGTTCAGACCGGCGGACCTTCGGGTGGATGTATTCCAGCTGATAAATTCGATCTGCCAATTGATTACGACAGCCTCAGCAAAGTCGGCTCGATCATGGGTTCGGGCGGTATGATCGTCATGGACGGTAATACCTGCATGGTAGACATCGCCAAGTACTATATGGGATTTCTCAAAGATGAATCCTGTGGCAAGTGCTTTACCTGCCGCAAGGGCACTCAGCGCATGTATGAAATCCTGGACGATATCTCCAGGGGCAAGGCCACTACCGGACACCTGGATCTCTTGGAGCAACTCGCGACAGTCGTGAAAGACACTTCCATGTGCGGGCTGGGACAGTCAGCCCCCAACCCGGTGCTGTCAAACCTGCGCTTTTTCCGCCAGGAGTACCTTGATCATATCGAGAACAAAAACTGCGATGCTGGTGTCTGCCGTGAGCTGGTAGGCGCGCCGTGTCAGTCGACCTGCCCGCTGGGCACCGAGGCCTGGCGCTATATTGCCCATATCGCCCGGGGCGAATACGACGATGCCTATATCGCGATCCGCGAGGCCAATCCGTTCCCCTCGGTCTGCGCTCGTGTCTGCAATCACCCCTGCGAGGATAAATGCCGAGCCGGAACCGCCGGTGGAGAAGCGATCTCTATCAGGGCTCTCAAACGTTTCGTGACCGACCGTACAGATCCATCAATATATCAACCGACACGCAATAACATCAGCCTCAATACAGAAGATCGGGTAGCTATTATCGGAGCCGGCCCGGCGGGGCTGACGACAGCTCATTATCTGTCACTGATGGGCTACAAGTCGACTATCTTTGAGGCCGAATCCAAACCGGGTGGTATGATGTATACCGCTATCCCGGCCTACCGTCTGCCACGCGAGGTGATCGACAAAGAAATCGAATCGCTTTTGGATGACAATATCGAAGTTAAGTACAACACCCGTCTTGGTCAGGAGATAACTATCGACAAGCTTATGGACGACGGCTACAAGGCTGTCTTTTTGGCAATGGGTGCTCATAAGAGTAAACCGCTCCGGATCGAAGGTGAAGGCGCCGAGGGCGTTTATCCCTCGATTCAGTTTCTGAACCATTTCAACGTGCATGGAAAGAAACTGGCCCGGGGATCGGTCGGTGTTATCGGTGGCGGTAACTCAGCTGTCGATGCCGCGCGTGTGGCGATTCGGCAGGAGGATGTGACAGATGTCACGATTTATTACCGCCGCACTAAAGACGAGATGCCGGCCTACGAAGAAGAAATCGAGGCGATGCTCCAGGAGGGTATCAAGCTTGTGCCGATGGTCACCCCTAATAAAGTTGTCAAAAAGGATGGCAAGCTCACTGGACTCGAGCTTTTGCGCAACAAGATGGGTAAGCGTGATCCGGCCGGACGTCGTCGCCCGGTCGCAATCGACGGAAGCGAATTCACTGTTCCGCTCGATACCCTTATCGTGGCTATCAGCGAGGCCTCTGATGTGGACTGCATCTCTGTTGCGAGTTCGATGAAAATCGAAATCGCATCATGGGGCGGAGCGGTCAAGGTCGACCCGGAAACACTGGCTACCAACTGCGACGGTGTTTTCGCTGGAGGCGATTTGACCACCGGGCCGAACACGATTGTCGATGCTATCGCCGCCGGCAAGAGGGCTGCGGTCATGATCGACCGCTACCTGCGTAAAGAACCTCTCAAGCAACCGGCAGTACAGGTATTGCCCGAGAAGTATGTCGAGACGGCTGAATGCAGACAGGAAGGTGATATGAGCAAGCGGGTCGAGACGCCGCGGGCCGACGTTATGTGGCGTAAGCGCGGCTTTGCCGAAGTCGAGATGTCGTTAACACGCGAGGAAGCGACCCGTGAGGCCTGCAGGTGCCTGAGATGCGATCTGGAATTTACACATAAAGAGAGCGAAGAACCGGAATCCCGGCCTGTCATGGCAGGAGGTAAATGATGGTAACCATAAATATTAACGGCGTAGACCTGGAAGTAGAAGAGGGTTCAACTGTCCTGGAGGCCGCCCAGTTTCTGGGATTTCCGATCCCTACCTTGTGTCATCATGAAGGCCTGACACCGTATGGCGCCTGTCGCCTGTGTGTGGTGGAGATCGGGGAAGCTCCCCGCTCCAAACTCGTGACCTCCTGCACCTACCCGGTGCAACAGGGGCTCAAGGTGCGAACTGCTTCTGAGCGAGTCACCAAAGCGCGCAAAATGATCATCGAATTGCTCCTGGCTTCCTGCCCGCAGTCAAAGACCATCCAGGATCTGGCGTCGAAGTACCATGTCACTCAACAGAGGTTCAAGCAGGAGTATGAAGACTGTATCCTGTGTGGCCTGTGTGTGCGCATGTGCGAGGAGCAGATGGTTGCCAAGGCGATCGGTTTCCGTGGCCGTGGAGAAAACCGCAGTATCGGCACCCCCTTTGATCTCAAGTCGGATGTCTGCCGTCAGTGCGGGGGATGTATCTATATCTGCCCGGCCTGCATGTTGCGGTGTACATACACTGAACCTGATAAAGCGATCTGCGGCGGCTGCCTGAACATCAGCGCGCCCTGCGTAGAAAAAGAGCAGTTCCATGATATGATGTGTTACATGGATCCCTGCGTTGCCTGTGAAATTGTTGATATTAAGAAGATAGAAGGAGGAAAGTAGGAGATGTCACTCACCAGAGTTAATGCCTCAGCCGCGACTTTGACCAAAAACAGGACTGAGGATTCAATTGTCCCGGCTTCGGGTATGTGTGTCACCTGCGTCGACGGCTGTGTCGGCATGTGTGAAATTGGCAAATCCGCCTACCGTGGCCATGAAGTTATCTACCCCCAGCCGTTTGGCGTGATCACTACAGCCGGTGAAAAAGTATATCCTGTCGATTACTCGCATTTCAACATCATAGGCGGTGTGATCGGGGCTGAAGGTATCGAGGCTGACAGCGATAAAGCTATTTTCCCGAATGTCGACCTGGAAGTGAAATTCGGTCACGATAATGGTGTCAAGTTCCGCTACCCCTGGATTATCCCCGGCATCGGTTCCACGAATATCGCAAAAAACAACTGGGAAGGTCTGGCGATCGGATCCGCCCTGGCCGGCACCGGTCTGACGATCGGTGAAAATGTGGTCGGTATGGATGTCGAATCCAAAATTGAGAACGGCAGAGTTGTCGACACGGTCGATCTCAAGCGCAGGGTTAACCTCTACAAGGACCATATGCGTGACGGCTATGGCGCAATTATCGTGCAGGCCAATGTCGAGGACACCCGCCTGGGCACCCAGGAATACGCTATCAATGAGCTGGGTGTAGAATGTGTCGAGCTCAAGTGGGGCCAGGGCGCAAAAAATATCGGCGGAGAAGTCAAGATCCGCGATCTCAAAAAGGCCCAGCTCCTCTATGAGCGCGGTTATGTCGTGCTTCCCAACCCGACCGATCCCCATATCATCGAAGCTTTCGAAAAAGGTGCCTTCAAGGAATTCGAACGCCATTCTCGTGTCGGCATGGTGACTGAAGAAGCGTTTGCCCAGAGAGTCGATGAACTCCGCAAGGCGGGAGCTAAGTACGTCTTTTTGAAAACCGGAGCATATCGTCCGCAGGCACTTGCACTAGCTCTCAAGTTCGCCTCAAAATACAATATCGATCTGCTGACAGTCGATGGTGCCGGTGGCGGTACCGGTATGAGCCCGTGGCGGATGATGAACGAATGGGGTATGCCCCCGGTCGAGCTCCATTCGCTTCTCTACCAGTATGCCCAGAAACTGCACGACAACGGTGAACACCTCCCGGCAATCGCAGTCGCGGGTGGATTCACTTTCGAAGACCAGATATTCAAAGGTCTCGCCATGGGCGCGCCGTTTGTCAAGCTGGTCGGTATGGCCCGTTCGCCGATTGCCGCCGCCATGGTCGGCAAGACTATCGGACGCACGATCCGCGAACACCAGATCCCGGTCTATGTCGAAAGGTTCGGAAACTCGATCGACGAAATCTTCGTGACCGCGGCTGAACTGCGCAAGGAACTCGGCAACGACGAGTTCGATAAACTGCCTACCGGCGCAATTGGGCTGTTCACTTATTATGAACGTCTGGCCCAGGGTCTGAGACAGCTTATGGCAGGTAGTCGTAAATTCAAACTCGAGCATATGACCCGTGATGACCTGATCGCGCTGACCCCGGAAGCGTCCGAAATCAGCGGAATCACTTATGTTATGGATGCTGATAAAGAGGAAGCCGAGAAGATCTTAAACGGTTGATCGATTACTTCTATAAAAAAACCCGCCTGATGACGCAGGCGGGTTTTTTAATTTGTGACCTGGTTAAAATGAATTGAATGTTACTTCCACAACTGAGTTTTCATCACACTTGTATTCGAGCAATTCATACCAGTTCAAATCCGGTTCATTGTAAGTCCGATATTGCAGATCCTCAATAATCTGACAGGCCTGTTCACCCTCGATTCGGAACTGAATATAGTATTCATCCCATAGAGTTGCCGTGCTGATACTGCCAATTTCAACCTTATATTCACGTTTTGTGGCGGTTACGGAAGCAGGCTGTACAAATTCCGCATCTGCACTGACCAGGCTCCTGCTCTGCGGGTCAATAACGATGGTTGCCGAACCACTGCTATTGACCGGATTGGCGTAGAGCGCGGTATCCCAGACTGCCGTAAATGTGTTGCCGTTGAAACTTCCATGCAGATATGTTCCCTCATCGAAATTTACACCAGTCCAGTGTTCGGTGGGATCGCGATAGGAATAATGAGTCCTGAGTTTACCCTCAACGGATATATTTATGTAGAATCTGGTGAAACGGCTCAGATCAAAGGGATCGATCACCAGCGTATCCAGATCGACCGCGACATGCGTATCACCCTCCGGATCGGCATAAATCGGAATATCATAGCTCTTGCCATTGTAATCGACTCTTAAGTAACTGCTGTCGGGAAAGATTTCTATGTAATCGGTTACCCCTGTCCCCCTTGTAATTACATTTTCACTTCGCGTAAAATATTCAGTGGATCCGACTTTGGCCACGCATTTGACATCAGCGCCAATTACAGGATCACCATCCGGGTTGACGATAGTCGCTTTGGCATTATAGCGCCAACCCAGGCGTTCCAGTATGACCGGATACTTGTCTTTCTGGCCTGTGCTTACAAGGTAATCTTTGACATCTTCTCTGAGCTCATCGATATCAGTAGCACCTTTGTCGATAATCCCGAACAGGTCTTTGAAACTGGCGCCCACTGCCGGGAAGTCACGCTCATTGGAAATGAATTCCATGTCCCTGATTTTCGAATTAGTAGAATTCAGCCGCGCCAGAAGACAGCATCCAAAACCTTCCAAACTTGGATAATCGGTGAGATCGGGATCCTTGCCGGGCATCATTATACCCGGTTCAGTAGCATCGGCCGAGTTCACATGCCCGAGCAGAAAATACTGCGCGAAATAGGCGATATCTTCAGTTATACTCTGGCGCATGTAATGAGAATCTCCGAGACCATGATTGTCTGGAGCGGAGTTTTCGATCTGCAGATAGGTTGCGTCACCGATGAGAACATGATGCATGTAGTGGCCGACTTCATGCGCGATAGTGTTGGCACCGCTGTTAGCGGTAATCCCGATCATAGGTGTGGTCGAATTGCCGATCAGTCTGCGTCGGGTAAAGCCTATATAGTAGTTGTCGTCGGCGTAGTAGGTCGGTGCCAGACGTCCATTGACCTCGCTGGTGGCATTCGACTTGATAGACGAGGGCAGTGAATCGAGGATATGATTGATAAATTCCGTGGCCTGGCTTTCAATGGCTGACAGTTTGACAGCGTCACTGCTACCGGCAGGAATCTTTGTAATCCAGTGATACTTGAAACCCTGGTGATCTGTGGCATACGCGAAGCCGTCACCCGCATTTGCAGATCCATCCAGTACCAGTTCGAACACCGCCTCCTCTGAGGACGATTCAACTTCTGCCAGCGCTCGCCAGTCATCTTCATCGCGCTCATCACGGCTTCCGTATGACTTGCCGTAACCCATCAGCATCACACAATATGCCCCCTCTTTCGGGACTCTGGCCTGAATCCGCTCAGAACCGCTGTATTGTAAAGAAAAACCCTCACCGTCAAAATCGGGTTCGGGTCCCGACTTGATTTTAGCTACAGTCAGGGTACCTTGACCGCCCTCCGGCAATACAAAATCCAAACCTGTCAAACTGTCCTCGATTACAGTAGAAGAACTCGATTCCAGTGAGTAGGTGGAGGGAGTCTCGGTTTCCCAGTTAACTTCGTTTTCAGGGTTGGTTGAACTATCGCCACCCCCGCATGAGAGCAGGAATGTAAATATAAGAAAAGCTATAACCAACATGCCACTTCTGATGCTCATACGATTGTCTCCTTAATCCCGGTTGCATGTTAAAATTCCGCTAATTATATGCTAACAATCGACAGTTTACAAGCGATATTGCCCCCTAATTTACATTTTTAGTATATCTAATTTTATCTCCGACAATAGGCTACAAAAGAAGTAAACAATGAGTTAATTTCAAAAGCTGTGGAATTTGACTCTGACCGGAAAAAACAGAGCGAAAAGTTAATTGCTACCAGATCCTGATTCAGACATAGTCTCAGGATTCATCCCCACACCACTTTCTTTATCATTGAACAGGCGAAACTCCGGTAGAATGCGAGGTTTCTTACGTAACAATCTCATTTGAGACCATTTCGCCAGAAACTTGCTCAGTGACCTCGACTCCGAAGCATGTCCCCGTGATGAAAACGAGAAGTAGAAAGCGAGTTGATAAGCTTCGTAGAAAGCTTGATTTTGAATCCAGGGCTTGTTTTTAGCGCTCTTCCAGTCGCTGAAATAGCACCATCTGGCGGGCACCATTTCTGGCACTTCCTGCTTGATCTTTAGATCGTTATAAAGTGGTGTGCCTAAAATAGGCGAAATAATCTCCATTACGCTCCAGCTTTCTGGATCTATCTCTTGTAGAATTCTGGCCGTCTCAACGCTCTCATAGAGATTGTCAAAGGTTTCCTCAGGGAAGCCACACGTAAATGAAAATACACAAGTAATGCCGTATTTTTTGCAAAGCTTTGCGGTATCGAAGGTGTCGCTGGTCGAACATCCTTTTGCCATCTGTTCAAGCTGTTCAGTTGAACCTGATTCAACTCCTAAAAAAACACTCTCACAACCGACTTCAGCCAGCTTTTTGACGAATTCTTCTTTATTGAGCTCATCTACCCGGGCTGCCAAATGGAATTTTATGTGCGGATGTTTTTCTCTGATGGCCTTCAGAAGCCTGAATCCGCGGTTACGGTGCGTGAGAAAATCATCATCCATGAACTGTATCTTGTTTATCTTGTAACGCAAAGTAAGCAAATCCACTTCTTCCATGACTTTTTCGATGCTTTTAGCACGGTAACTCCTCTGGCCCTTATGCAGTAAATTGTTGTAACAAAATGAGCATTTGAACGGACAGCCACGTGCCGAATTAATCGCCAGATATCCCTTTGGTCCCAAATAATAAGGCATATTTTTCAACCAGCCGCCAGGCGCCGATTGGCTTATAATCAAGGTCGACTGGTTTTCGAGGGGAGCCAGCTTCTATTTCACCATCTCTTCTGTACACTAACCCGTTTACCTTAGCAGGATCAAAGCTTCCGCCCCTTGCTTTCATCTCCGTAACCAATTCGGTCATAGTCTCTTCGCCATAGCCAGAAACGATATAATCCAGTTCGGGAATATCCATACAGAGTTTCTGATGTAACGATGGAAACGAACCGCCCCAGACCACTTTGGTGTTTGGCGAGTGTTTCTTTATAAGACGGCTCAGTTCGATCGCACGCGGAAGGGCATTAACAGGCATTATTGAAATTCCTGCCAGCAGAGGTCTTTCGCGTTTCAGGTAATCCCCTAAACAGCCTTCTGTATCTACCCTAAGATCAATTATATCAACATCATGACCTGCATCCAGAAGATAGGTAGAAATGTAGATCAAAGGTGAAGGTGCGCCCAGATGCGGTTTTTTGGATTTTATATTCTGGAGTCTTTGAATCTTCGATGAAGGTTCGACAAACAGTACATCAGACATTTCTGTCTCGCTCAGACAAGAAGCCTATCAAATTATTATCTTCCCTGGTCAAATATATACGCAATGCGCAGTATTTACAAGGATTTTTCAATAATACGTTATGGCACATATAGTCCATTATTATTTAGGCAGAGAAATATAAGAGTTCATAGTTTTTATGATAAAAAGGTGAATCTTTCCAATTAACTTCTTGACTTGGAGAAGGCAAAATATTAAGATTCAGCAGGTAAGCATCATACAATATCTTATTTTTCAGGGGTAGTGAGCAAATTCC
>WJMC01000134.1 GCA_014728145.1 Candidatus Zixiibacteriota bacterium
CCGTCGGATTTGCGCCGGTCACCGCCGAATGGTTCCGCGGTGCGGTCAAAATCTCTTTTCTTATGATACTCTTTCAGGAAATCTTTGCTTTTATCACTCATCGGTAACTTCTGGTTAATCAGATGCCGGGAAAAACTATTGCATCCCCCGACATCTTTTGCCCGCTATGTACAAACGTTTAGCTGGTTGACGGTTTAGAGATGCTTTCGAGAACATCACCGCTGGTACGCTCATCGATTGCCGCAGTTGCCAGATCACCCAGAGAGAACATACCGGATATCTCTTCATTGCGATTGAGCACGACCAGGCGCCGGACCTGATTTTCCTTCATCAGCCTGCCGGCTTCGTCGATTCCCTGATCTTCATAGATCGTGATCGGTTCAGCGGTCATGGCATCCTTGATGTTGGTGCTTTGGGGATCGTTGTCTTCAGCGATAGCTCGCACCAGGATATCGCGGTCGGTGATCATACCGACCACTTTACCATCCCTGACAACCGGCATGGCACCGATCTCGAAGGTCTTCATCGTTTCAGCGGCATCCTTCAGAGAATCATCAGGATGAATGTACTTCACATCTTTTGCCATAATGTCTTTAGGTGTCAACATAACAGATCTCCTTTCCGTATGTTGTCATGAAAAAAGTGATTATCTATTTATTTCCCTGTACATCCTCTGGCACCCTGCCGGAGGAGTATTTTTCAGGAGGTTCTCGTCGCGGTTCATCTGGATCACGCGGAGGTTCCTCCATGGGAGGTTCTTTGCGGCGTTTGGGGTCCTCGACCGGACGTTCACGGTCCGGCTCGGGAGGTTCTTCCATCGGCGGCACCTCCGGTTTATCAGGATCCCTGGAAGGATTTTCAGGTTCTTCCTTCTTTGCTTCGTACAGGTTGAGCTGTAAACTATCGTATTTCAGATTCTCAGCCATTCTTTATCATCCTTCCTGAATTATAAATCATCCGAACCGATCATAAACCGCTCGGTAGGGGTTCGGTAAAGTGACAGGTTGCTTATCTCAAGATGATTTCTGACATCTTTTGCGCCGACTTTAAAGGCAATCTCCTCGGCCTCGAAGAATTCAATCCAGCTGTCGACTTCTCCGTCCAGCCTGACAACTCCATCGTTGACTTCAATTGTAAGTCCCTGTTCAGTCAAAAGCGGATTCCAGAAAATCATGTCTCTGATATCCTGGGCCAGTTCCCAGTCAGGTTTGGGATCGTAGGCATACTCGTAATCGATCATATTGACAACATCGACAACGCCGTTTACAGAAGATGCCAGGTTTTCCGCTCTTCGGCTTTCGAATGAGTTATTCACCCGGCCGTCCAAAAAGGCTTTGCCATTGACCACACTGACACGTATTTCAAACAGGTCGACATAGGGATCACGACCGAATGAGGCCCGGATGCGGTCTTCCAGCACGCTGTTTTCCGGTATTTCATTTGGTCTCACTCGCAGGTGATTATAAACTCTCATCACACCGGTGGTGTTTTGCGCGTCACTGTAGGCCGCTTTGCGTCCTCTCAAGCTGTTAACCGTTCCACTCAGGGTAACTGAATGATCCTGCACATAAACTTCAACATCATCTTCATCTACACGAGGATCGTAGAAAAGCGCATCCTCCACAGCCTGTGCGAGCTTTTCCGAGTCGACCGGAGCGTACTTTCGTTTGCGCTGAAGGCTGTCGCGGAAAGCCCAGTTGACCTCGAGATCTTCGCTGTAAACTTCGATAACACCGATCACCCAGGCGTCGGAACGGGCACTGCGCTTCTCTGCCAGACTGCCAACTGTTCCGGCCAACACAACCTCGCCATCGGTTACCTCAACCTGGATGAAACCTTCATCGACCCAGATATCGGATTCGAGACGGCGCAGGATATCTTTCTCGATCTCCTCGTCGGATCGTTCAATCGAATATTCTATCGCGATCTGGTTGTTGACATCGCGCACTCCGGTAATCCCGGCGGAGACATCAGCGGCCAGATTCTTTTCCTGGCGCGAAGCGACAATCCCGCCCAGGTGCACCACACCGTCTTTGACCGAAATCTTTAAATCAGCAACTTCAACAGCCGGATCTTCAAGAAGCGCTCTGTTTATATCCTGTTTGATTTGCTGGTCCAAACGGGGACGCGGATCAACGACTATACTGTTTATTACCGCGCGTACTCCACGTAGCGTTGTGGCCACATCGGTTGCCCTCTGCTTTGCCAGCAGGTTGTCGACCTCACCGCTCAAAGTCACCACTCCATCAGTTGTAGTAATATCAATTTTATGCGTGGGTACAGATTCCTCTAAAAGAAGGTGAGTCTCGAGCGCATCTGTAATCGCCTTGTCCGAGATGTCCCCGGCAACCTGGGCGTTTATATTTGATTGTAATGCAAATAAAATCAAGAACAGGTTGGCTGTTACGGTAAGAAAATTTAATAGTGGCCGACGTAATGCTAACTTTTTCAACTTCATAATTCTCATCTCCTCCCCTTTGCGGTTCGGTTATCGATATTTAGCACGCCTAAAATAATATTCAATTTGGCGCGCACTGTTAATAACGACTTGATCCGGGTCATTTGCAATGCGGGATGATTGCTAAGGATGTACGTAGAACGACTACGCAGTATACGATAGCATTCTCTCTGAGGGAACTTTTTGAATTGCAGTTGTAATAGAAATCAATTATACTAAATCATTAAAGAGTTTATAGATAAAATAGATGACAAAATGAAAGTAAGCTTAAAAATACTGGCGATATTTAAAAGAGATGAAGATCTGAATGCTGTCAAAGAACATCTAACAGGCGGGGATTTCATTCCCCGCATCAGCAGAGTCTCCACTTTGGAACAATTTCAGGGTAAACTCGAAGATGATATCTGGGATTTAATACTGGTCAGTCCAGACATTCCCTACCCGAATCCATTGGAAGCATTTCAGATTTTAAACCAGAGTGAACTCGAAATTCCTTTTATAGTGATTGCCAGCGGATTCGATGAAGAACTGGCGATCAATTTACTCAAAGAGGGAGTCAGCGATTATATATTAAAAAGTCGCCTGATAAGACTGGTGCCATCCGTACAAAGGGTAATTTCCGAAGCCAACCTGAGAAGAGAAACGCAACGTATTCAGCAACAGCTCGAGCATATTCGTCGAATGTTCGAACGCTTCATGACTTTTGTTCCCGGAATTGTAACAATCAAAAACAGTAAAGGTGAATATCAGTTCGTCAACAACTACGCCCTGGACACTTTCGGCTGGCGCGAAAAAGATGTTCTCGGAAAAACAGATTATGATCTCTGGCCTGCCGAACGGGCTAGATTCTATTCTGATATAGACAGCGATATACTGACGAGTGGAAAAAGAAAGGAATTCAATGAAATTATCCCGCACAACGGTGAGGAATTCACCTTTCTGACCAACAGGTTTCCGATCAAGCGCAATGAGGAAACTGATCTGATTGGAAATATGTCATTGGATATCACTGACAGACGGAAAACCGAAAGAAGACTGGAAGATACCCGTTCAGAACTCGAAGATGAACAGATGAAACTCGAGAAAAAAGACATCGCTCTGGGCGAAGTTCTTTCCAATATCGATGACAAGCGCCAGGACTTTAAACAGCAGATATTCGATAATCTCGAGGAAAATATCTTCCCCACGCTTCATAAACTCCGCGCCTCGTTGCCCGAAGCACAACAGAAACTGGTCGATATGCTTCAGACAGATCTGCGCGATCTGATGTCTCCTTTTACCGGCACGCTAAAAAACAGGTTTCGCGCTTTGACGCCACGTGAACTCGAGATCTGCCGAATGATAAAAAGCGGGATGACTTCCAAGGAAATCGCCGAAACCCTGACTCTTGCAGTCAACACGATCCACAAACACCGCGAAATGATCCGCAAGAAGCTCGGCCTGACCAACCGTGACCTGAATCTGAACTCATACCTGAAATCCTCGGAATTCAAATGAGGGTATTGCTTTGGGGAGGTCATATTAACAGACAATTCACCCCGCCGTGGTAAATCTTTTACTCCCCGGACGACTAATTAATCATTCAACAGGTTCAACCTGAATATTTGTCGAATTCTCAGGGC
The DNA here is from genome assembly GCA_014728145.1 of Candidatus Zixiibacteriota bacterium. NCBI lineage: Bacteria > Pseudomonadati > Candidatus Zixiibacteriota > Candidatus Zixiibacteriota bacterium. Next base: position 4,081 of record WJMC01000134.1, read on the forward strand.
ATTTAGCCATATCAGCGAGTCTTTAGTGGTGATAAAAACTGCGAATTAAATGGTTATATTCCTTAACCATTGAAATTATCACCCTGTTTTCTAAACACAGGCTGATAATTTCACCCGCGAAAAGTAAATATTTTCATTTTTTTTGCGCCGGGACGCCCGCCTTCAGGGTTACTGCCATATACCATCATTAGTGTGATAAAAGGGTAACATACCCGTTAATAATTGTACCTCAAATATACCATCATATACCCTATTAGCAAAAACTGAGCATCCCTCAGGAGTTTAATATATATTATATTCTATAATATAATAAGCAAGAATTAACTTGACAAGTATTTCTTTGTATCATAGAATGTGTGCAGATTATCGAACACCACGATATAGATCAGACGTTTACGAATCTGTGGAAAGCCGTTAAAAGACTGTTATATCAGCTCAATCTTAAACTGATCCCGAGGGGGTGATGCCTATAGGATAGTACCGTCTTTACATCAGCAGACTCGCCCTAAAGGTTAGATGTGCAGGTAACAAAGCAGTGAGGGGACCAATTTGGAAACCTACAGCCAAACTTGGACTGCTTTGCCATAGGTAGGTTAATGAAATGGCAACTTCTTTTATGGAGGAAAAACGAATGCGTTTTAATTACGGAATCAGCAGGGTACTGCTTTTGGCCCTCTGCGCAGTTTTCGTTTTTGGTTTCGTATCCAGCCTCAGCGCTTATACAGGAATCAAATACGGTAATTACTATTATCACACTCATGATCGTTTGCATGTTACCACGCCGGATACCTGCGAGTACATTTACTCGACCATTGGCCTTCCGGTCGAAGTCACATGGGTCGACGATCAGCTCGATTCACTCTACTATTATGCAGGTAACGGATCCCAGAAAGTCGTCTTCGGTTCTGATTTGACCTACGGTGGCGGTGATGATCATCCCTGTGTCGATTACTTTATGTACGATGCCGACCAGGATATTTATTCTTATGAATTCACTTTTGAATTTGATGAAGATGTCTTCAACGCTATGGGCGTGGATTCTACAGCCGGCCTGATCGTTACCAACGGCTGGGGCCGTCCGACTGTCAACATCTACCCGGGCAAAATCGAAGTTGTGGGTGCCAACCCGACTCCGATTACGCTTCAGGACCAGATGACTGAGCCATTCCTGTACATCAACCTCAAGGTGAAATCGTCCGCCTCCCCGTACCAGGACGCTAACCTAACGCTGACCGAATGCCGTTTTAACGAAATTCCTTCGATCAGCAATCAGTGCTATTATGACCTGACTCTCGGCAACCCCAACGGTCAGACTGTTTATGGTTATCCGATCATCGGTGAGCATCATGACTACATGGTCTTTGTTGACCAGGGCAGCCCGATCTGGCAGGATCCGCGCGACATCCTCAATTTCAACGGTATAGGCGAGCTTTTCGTATGCGACTGGAAATCGGTTTCCGGCCGTGTCGTTTTCTGCGGAACTTCCAATCCGCTTGGTATCTGCAGCGCTCAGGTTACCCTGACTCATCTCCCCGTCGATCCGATCAACGACCCGAAAATTCCGGATCAGACGATCACCACTCTGTGTGGTCCCGGCTGTGGTTCGATCGACTGTCAGGGCACTTATCTCTTCAACCAGATCATGGGCGGTTATGACTACAAGGTGACTGTCAAGAAGCATAACGCGTACCGTGGCGCAATTACCGCCAACGATGCCGCACTGGTTCTGCGTCACCTGGTTGAGAATCCGGCCCTGGACGGCTGTTGCGAATATATTGCCGCCGACGTAACCGGTTACAACCCGCTTCTCGGCGACTGCGATATCTCGGCATTGGACGCTTCCATGATCCTGCAGTATGTCGTCCAGATGATCGATTACTTCCCGAAGAACGCCAAGGACAGCACCAACTGGCTGTTTGTCCCGACCGAATGGATGTACGATCTGGATGGCGAGGGCGAAGATATCTGCATCTGCCCCGAAGAAGCATACTGGTACTATCCTCTGGATGCCAACTACATGGATCAGGACTTCGCCGGAATCCTTCTGGGTGATGTCTCACGTGACTGGCCGTACCAGAAAGTAGCTCCGACCGAGCTGGCTGATGATGTCATCAATACCGAGTTCCGCAATGTTTCCAGCGACCTGATTGAAGTCGTCATGAATGTCGACCTGGGCCAGGGCGCGCGCTCCTTCCAGATGGATGTCGAGTTCGATGCCTCTGCTTATGAGGTAGTCGAAATCAGCGCCGGCCAGGACATGAATGACTGGTTGTTCGCTTCCAATATCGTCGGCAACACGATCAAGATCGCGACCGCTAACGGACACAACACCTATGGCAACCTGGAGAGTGTTGTCATCGGACTGCGTCCGCTGAACGGTTCTGCCGATGCTGAACTGATTCTGACTGATCTTGTGATCGACGATATGATTTACCTGACCGAACCGCGTCGCCTGGGTGGCGCCGGCAGTCTGCCGACTGACTATGCTCTGCATAACAACTATCCTAATCCGTTCAACCCGGAAACTGTGATCAGTTTCTCGCTTCCGGAAGCCGAGCATGTTCAGATCGAGATCATCAACCTCCTGGGTCAGTCGATCCGTTCCCTGACCGACAGGAGCTTCGATGCCGGTACTCACACTGTCGTTTGGGATGCTACCAACAATTCCGGCGACGAAGTGGCCAGCGGTGTTTACTTCTATAAAATCCAGGCCGGTAATTTCGTGGACACCAAGAAGATGACGCTGATGCGTTAAATTGGTCTATAAACATTACTGGATCTGACTCACTACCCCCCTGCCGGGCGAAATCGTCCGGCGGGGCGGGTTTGATTAAATTTGGATGTGAGGTTGAAGATGAACAAGATACTACCTGCACTTGCGGGGGTTTTAATGCTTCTGATGATGCCCGGGCTGTTTTGTCTGCCCCTTATGGGAGAAGATATCCAGGTATCGTTGCCTGACACCGTGATTACCAGGGGTGATACCGCCAGACTGGCCGTGACTGTTGACGAAATCACCTCCTCACATCAGGTCTTTTCATACGATGCTGAAATCGCTTATGATTCCAGCCTGATCAAAATCATTGATATCGATAAAGACGGCTCCCTTTCCTCCGGGTCTTTTTTCGCCAAAAACACCAAAGACACATCGTTCTTTGTTGCCTGCGCCAGCGGTTCGCTTATCTATGGTTCAGGTGTGCTCTTCTGGGTTGAACTGACCGTAAAGGAAAATGCTCCCGGTGGAAGTGTCGGCTCCCTTGAAGCCATCCAGGCGAAATTCAATGAAGGCAATCCCCCCAGCCAGTGGCTCGACGGCGCGATCGAAACTTTTGCCGTCGGACCATATATCAACTGTCCCGACACTCAGCTTGATATGGATGTGTGCGAGGGTCAACAGGCCTGTATCGAACTGGTGATCAATGACTACACCGATGTCACTGTCAGCCGGGGTACATGGCAAAACGACACCCTCTGCTTCACCCCCGACCAGAGCGGGACATACGATTTTTCGATTACCGCTTCGGATGGTACAACCGAAGTTGAATGCGATTTTTCGGCCGAAATCAATCTGGTACCTCATGTGAACATCTCGGTCGATGAAATCAATCTCGATACGATCCTCTGCTCTCCGGGCCAGGTATGCCTTGACCTGCCAATCACCGGGCAGAGCGAAGTCGCGGTCGAATACGGCGACTTCGAAAACGACGAATTCTGTTTTTCTGTCGATACTGGCGGACTCTACGAATTTACACTGGTGGCTTCCAACCAGTGCTATTCCGACACCTGTCAAGTTACAGCCGACGTAACCATCTACGATCAAATCTCGATTTCCTGTCCGACAATTACGGATACATTTCTATGTGCTCCGGGATTGATCTGTCTCGATTTCCCGATTGATCAGCAGACCAAAACCAGCGTAAATTTCGGTAGCTGGAGCTCCAATCAATTCTGCTTCAATGCTGATACATCCGGTGTCTATAGCTTCGTGGTCGCGGCTGAAAACGACTGCTATGCGGATACCTGCTGGTTCGCGCTGGAGGTTACCGTCTATGACGAAATCGAAATTCAGGCACCGGCCGAAGTGATCGATACAACTCTGTTTGAACTGGGTGAACTCTGTCTCGACCTGCCGATTGTCGGCTATGATTCAGTTTATGTCTCAACTGGAAGCTTCAATAATGGTCAACTATGCCTCGAGATCGTCGATTCAGGCACCTACCAGATCGATATTTCCGCCGTCAGCCAATGCGGAAGAGACAGCGCGAGCATAACATTGAATGTCAAGCTCGCCCCGGAGATTATTATGGGGTGCCCGACTGATCTGGACAACATCTACCTGATCGAAGAGCGGGAGGTGAAGATACCACTGCCGATCAGGGGTCATGATCAGGTCATCATCTCGGATACTGGTGCCTCATGGATAAACGATTCGCTTCGATTCACCCCCCATCAGGATGGAAACTACTTTTTCGAAGTAACTGCTTCCAACAACGGTGGCGATGAGGTAACCTGCGAGTTCGACTGCTACGTCGAGATGACCACCGATTTCGATATCGATGTGGTTGACTTAGAGGGATCTTTTCCGCAGTCAGCGCAGATAGGCGACAGCATCCCGATAGAAATAGCGATCGAATCGAATACCAACTTCCTTACACAGATGGATGTCCGCAACTTCAAGATCAAGATACTTTTTGATCCTGTCTGTGTTGATCCACATAACATGATCAAGGGACCGATGACAGATTATTCCACCTGGGACGATTACCAGATGCGAGTAGACACGGATACGGTGATTATAAACATGAACAGCTCCGATCCCCTCAACGGGAACGGTATTCTGTTCAATCTGGAAGCTGGATTTATTGTACAGGATACGAATTTCAGTAATTCCACAAATCTCAAGGTTGTGTCTTTCGAAACCAACGCAGGTGATCCCAATATAATCGACGGGCTGGGAACTGTTACTCTTCATTGGGTATCAGATGTCACGGCGTACGATGCTCATGTGGTTCCGGAGGATTTCGAGCTGATGACTAATTATCCGAATCCGTTCAACGCCGGCACCACAATTAGTTTCGCGATCGCGCGTGAAACTCATGTCGCCATCGATATCCTCAATATCAGAGGACAGAAGGTGACAACGCTGGTCAACCAGGTTTTGGGACCGGGGTATTATGAAACATCATGGGATGGAAAATCTACCGACGGCCGGACATCAGCCAGCGGGATGTATTTTTATCGCATGACTACGGACGAGAAAATCGAATCACGCAAGATGATTATGCTCAAGTAGGCTCGCGAACATATATAAAGATATGCTGAGCATGACGCTTCTAATGTCTTAGAGCGTCACAGTCTGCCCAGTATCGAGACGGGGTTGCTGGTACGATCGGCCACAACCCCGATATTTTTTACTAAATTTCATGTATATCTATCAATAATTACATTAGTATAATAGTAATGTAAACAATGTGATCGTTATCAAAAATCAAATCTCTGATAATAAGATAAGGCTTTGTTCTCCTGTGTTTATTGGCAATTTTCCTGTACTGTATGGATAAATTAAGCGAAAAAATCAGAAACCTTATTGACAATTGTGTTAGAATTTCACTTTTTGTCGATACTAATTAGGGCAGGATACAGGTGGTGCCACACATTGCAATTTCTAAATTTATCATTGTGCTGTTATGATTAAAAATATTTCCAATCGTCGTATTAACGTTCTGGTTATCGATGATGACCCGGACGTATGTAAATTTCTGGAGCACTTTCTGGTCAAGCATGAATACGAGGTGGTCTCAGTTAATGATCCCGAGCATGCTTTACCAATGCTTAAAAAGCAGAATTTCCAGATTATCCTTCTCGATATCGTTATGCCAAAGCTGGACGGGGTTGAAGTACTCAAACAGATCCGCCATTTCGACAAGGACGTCTGCGTCATTGTTCTCTCCGGTTATCCGACTTTCGACCGCGCGCGCGACACTTTCAAAAACGAATGCTACGATTTTTTAACCAAGCCTTTCGAATCCGAACGACTTCTCAGTGTACTCGACGGCGCGGTTAAAAAGTACGGGCTCAAGTCCGACCTCAACCAGCTCGCAACACAGCAGATTGCAGAAACAGTCAAACAGAAACGAGCTGAATATAAGCTCAGCCTGAGACAACTGGCCAACCGTACAGGGCTCTCGACCAGCTTGATATACCAGATCGAGCACGCCCAGACTACGCCCTCGGTAGCGACCCTTTCGCGCCTGTCGACCGCACTCGACACTCCTCTGGAAGATTTCTTCAAAGGTCTTTAAACGCAGATTATTCAATCTGAAACAATAACCGTTGCAAATTTGCACTTCTTCAACCACATTGTATACATGACATCCATGCAGTGACCTCCATAGTTTCTGATCGAAATTGGTACAGCGACTCCGATTTAGACCTGCTGTTTCTTTCCGATCCATGATAGTAAGGAGGAAATCATGAGATACATCTTTATCCTGTCTTTGTTGTTTATTCTTTTTAGCTTCTCTCATCTATTTGCCGATGAGGAGTCGCAAGCTTCCGAAACAGTAGCTGCAGTCGAGGCTGAGGTGGATGAGACCGAAACGGTCGACACGGTCTATGTGCAGACCGAACCGCCTGAGCCGATCGTTGAGGAACGCCCTCCCGCTCCCGGTCCCAAAGCTGCCTGGGTGGATGGTTACTGGAGCTGGAACGGAAGCCGGTATGTCTGGCTCAAAGGGCGCTGGATTACTAAACCCAAGGGCCACTGGAATTCCGGTCACTGGAACAAGACTAAGCATGGATGGGTATGGCAGAAAGGTCACTGGAGTACCAAACCTGTCAAGCATCATCCCAAGAAGAAATGGGTCCCGGGCCACTGGAAAAAATCTCGGCATGGCCGGGTCTGGATCAAGGGACATTGGAAATAGATTGATACCTAAACAAAAATTTGGACGTATATTTGATTTACCCGTCGATAGATCGGCGGGTATTTTTATTCGCCTGCCAAATATATTATTGGATTTGTAACTCACTTATGCTATCTTGGAACATACATCCTGGGCAAAACCACAACTGGTAGCATTGGACGGCCGCAGATTGCGGAAATATAGCACAGGAGGTTTATTATGCATCTTAAAACGGTTTGGATTCTGCTTTGTATGACATTGGTTTTCTCATTTTCCAGCTTGTATGCCAAACAGCATACAGGTGAGTTTAGAAAATTCGATCCCGGATTGATTTCAGAACGCATTCCAAACACCCAGCTCCGGGTACACAAGATTGGCAAAGTACAAATGTCGATCACAAATTACGGCTATTTCGGAAGTCAGCTGGAAAATAGTTTTATCGATCCAGAAACCGGCCAGATCGCACCATCCTGCCAGTATCCATTCAGGTCTGACAAAGAACATCTTTTTCAAGGCGCGCTCTGGGTCGGAGCGATTGTTTCCGGCGACACCCTGGTCTCAGTCGGCACAGACGGCTGGCAGCATATCCAGGAAATGTATCCCGACAGCGGGTTATCCGGCGCAATTATCAAGCGCTCCGCAGTTCCGAATCATCCCGACTACGATCCCAAAGCAATCAGCGACATCGACTATGTTGCCACTTTTTACGATACCCTCACTGATCAGCAATATGTAGCTCATGATCCGGTGGACAATCGTCCGCATCTGCCGCTCGGTCTTAAAATCCGCCAGGAATCCTACAGCTGGGCAGATCCTGACTTCGATGATTTTATCATCTTCAGGTATATCCTGACGAATATCGGCGACAACCACCTGGAAGATGCATATATTGGTTTGTACTTCGACTGCGATGTGCTCTATCGGACTTACAGCTCAAACGAATTAGGCTTTGGTGATGATGTCAGCGGTCATATAATCACCCAGGACAGCTGCACCGGGGAAAACATCAATATCGCCTGGTCGGCCGATAACGATGGTGAACCGACTGGTGGATTCTGGAGTAGTGAATCAGTTCAAAGCACATTTGGTGTAAGCCTGCTCGATTTTCCTGGTCAATCCCAGCTTTCATTCAACTGGTGGGTATCGGAGCAATATCAGCCGGAACTCTACGACTGGGGACCAATGAAGCAGGAGAACTATCGCGATTTCGGTACCGGCGGTATGGGTACCCCGGAAGGCGATAAAAACAAGTATTACCTCATGTCCAACGGTGAACATGATTACGATCAAATGTTTTGCGGAATTGATCACACCAGCGAAGGCTGGTTTCCTCCGCCCGCTGACGCTTTAGTAAACAGGATCGCGGGTGGCTACGACACACGTTTTCTATTCTCATTCGGTTCTTTTGATCTGATGCCGTCCGACAGCTTGGAGTTTTCATTTGTTGTCGCCCTCGGCAACAATCTTCACCAGTACCCCGATGCTTTCTCGAACCTGTATGATAGTGACAATCCCCAGCTTTTCTATGAAGCACTGTATTTTTATAATTTGGTAAATACTGTCATGGCAGCTCGTGAAAAATTCACAATGCTTGGCCTGTATACCTGTGGTGATTTCAATCGCGACGGGAATATATCTATAACTGATGTCGTCAGTATTATTAACTACGTGTTCTTGAATAAGACGCCCTGTTACGGTCAGGAAAATGATGATTACAATTGCGATGACACTCTCAATATGGTTGATATAATATACTTGATAAACTATCTCTTCCGTGGAGGCGACTCACCCTGCGATCCTGACGGCGATGGTGAGCCTGAATGCTGATTCTGGCTACATTGATTTTATGCCCGCATCGAAAGGTGCGGGCTTTTTATTTGTTGCGGGGAATTCACTCAGATTTTTATCAGCCGAAATGCCTTTTTATCCGGGACTTGCGCCAGGTCTCACCCAGCATCACTTCGCCCTCTTTGTCGGCATCTTCGATAAATTCCGTGGGTACCAGGATGAAATGACCGTGCCCTTTCGGTTTCAGGATCTCATCGGCCATATGACCATAAAAACCGCTGTGCCCGGCGGTCGAGTAAACCACTGCCGGGATATTTTTTGCGCGCAGTCCCTCCGAAACCATCTCGGCATACTGGCGGCTTTCAAGGAGTACGATCGGAACCCACTTTTCAAACGGTTTCTCGGATTGAGACTGTGTGGCATGTTTGTCATCGAATAGATGCGAAACCAGCGGTTCGTTACAGTCGGGGCAGACAGTGACATGCGACTGATACTCGTATCTGCATTTGGGACAGAAGGGCATCGTGATCCTCTGCTGTGCATTTAATATACTCAATCAACTTACACCCTGCAACCAGATTTATTCTATTTAAGTAAAATACAGGTGATAGATTTTACGATTGGCTGTAGTTACAAGAATCTCCAGCCCAGTTTGACCGCCGTCAAGACCGGCGCAACTGGTTCGTTGAATATCAATTCTAAAGAGCGAGATTTCGCTTTATACAGGTCCGGGTTTCACGACTTTTTTTGTCTGAATGGATATGGGGATAGCAGGCGTCGTTATGGCAGATCCTGAGTTGTCGACATTAGTCGGGATATTGTGACCTGCCGTGGAATCATCAAGCAGTTGAGATTTCTCCTCTCGCGCTCCGATCAACGATCGGCTCTCGGTCGAGATGACCGGTTCGGCAATGGTTTCTGTCACTCCGATAACAGCTCTTCGATACCCCCCGCACCAAACAAGAATGCACTTACCGCGCATAAACTGCAATAGAACATTACCGCAATATCTGCCCTAAAAATTCCTCTACTTCGGGTACTCCGCCCTGAAGTATCAAGTAACCGTCGAACGGTTCCCGTTCGGTAATCTCCTCGGCAATCGGCTCGAGCATCATCCGCTTGACCTCCTCATGATCACTGGTATGCGCCAGCACCCACCCGAGTTTGACATAAGCCACCTCCGGAAGCATATTCTCGCAGGGGATGATGCCCAGATCCAGAAGATCGCGCCCGGTATCGTAGACATACATCTGCACATACCCCCACAAAGTCTGCACTGTCATAACCACATGAACACCCGACTTGACTGCCTTGCGAAGCGGTTCATAGAGCGGTTTGTTGACATGACCCAGCCCGGTACCGGCGATCACTATCCCACGATAACCGTTGTCCACCAGCGAATCGATAATATCCGGCATCATGTTGGGGTAGTAATATACGATCGCAACTTTCTCCTCGAAGACCGCATCGATTATGGGCTTGCGGTTTTTATCGCGACGTTTGTAACTCGATTTTATCGGGATGATTTTATCAGGTGTAACCATAGCCATCGGCACATCACCGATAGTACGGAATGTTGACCGGTACGACGAATGCATCTTGCGCACCCGGGTACCGCGGTGAAGCAGGTTGTACTGATCCGAAGTCGGCCCGAACATACAGACCGTCACCTCGGCGATATCGGAATAGGCGGCTGTATTGCAGGCACATTGCAGGTTGAAGGCGGCATCGGATGAGGGACGATCCGACGACCTCTGCGACCCGACCAGAACGATCGGAACCGGAGAATCCTGCACCATAAACGACAGTGCGGCGGCGGTATGATGCATAGTGTCGGTACCATGGCCGATCACGATCCCATCCACCCCGTTTTCGATCTCACGCCCGATTGTTTCGGCGGTGATGATATACTGTTTGGGGCCCATATTCTCGGAAAAGATCCCGAACATCTTCTCGGTCTTGAGATTGCAGATATCCGCCAGCTCCGGCACCGCGCCATACAACTCACCCGGCGAAAACGCCGGAATCACTGCCCCGGTGCGATAATCCAGGCGCGAGGCGATAGTACCGCCGGTGCCCAGGAGGGTGACATTCGGTTTGGAAGGATCGGTCGGAAATTCCGATTCTGGAATCTTATAGTGGGCTTCCTTATGGCCGACTTCGCGGATATTTTCGACATTCTCAGCCGCAATTCCGACATTGTAGCCGTTGATCATCTTCAAAACAATATGCTTGTCGTCGGCAGTCTCCGACCGGGGCAGAATCACCCCGGCGAACTCACCTTTTTTTGTATCAATCTCAACATCCGACCAGACGGAAACATTGAAATTTTTCAGCACGGTCAATGCCGGCCCGCGATAACCCTCGAATTTATTCTCAGCCATAATTCCACTCCTGTTTGAGCGGTAAAATATTCAAATCATTGCAGAAAGTAAAGTGGGGGATAAAAAATTATCCGGGCTTTTCCCTGGGAAAGAAGAGCCCGGATGAGATGGCAGAAACAAAAGTAAGAGGTCAATTAGCTAATGCCAGCTATGCTATGTATTTTTTGCAACCTACTTTTCAATCTCTTAGAACAATCAGACCTTTCAAAAAGTGCCCGAAAAAATTAAATAATTATATTTTCTTTAGACAGCACAATAATAATTATATCAATCTAATTTGTCAAGCAAAAAAAGAGCTATCCTCTCCTTTTTTTGAATCTCGACAGCCAGCTTTCGCCCTCGCATTGGGATTCGCGGGCGAATTCGAGAAACTCCTCCAGACGGTCAACCGACTGTCTGTCAAGGATATGCTCGATATTGCAGGCATCTGTTTCAGCGATTTCACAGTTTACACCCAGAATATCGTTTAAAAATTCACGGATCAGGCCATGCCGTCGCTCCAGCCGCGATGCAAGGTTCTGCCCTTCCTCGGTCAGGACAACATAACCGGATTTCTCATGCTCTACTAAACCCGATTTGCGCAGGCGGTCGATCGCAACCGTGACCGTGGGCGAGGCGACATCACGCAATTTGGCGATATCCTTGATTCGAGCGACCGGATTGTCCTTGAGGAGTTGGTAGATCAACTCGACATATTCCTGCTCGAAGGTGCTGTAATCGTTAACTCTTCTATTTTCTTCCATCGTATCCATAGACATATTTAAAAAAATTATAGCTATCTATGATACGGCTGTCAAGCGATTTTTGCGATATTTTGTTGAAATTGAGATTCGTGGTATAATCATTTCGACCGATCCGGCTTTTGCCGTAGAGTGGAGAAATCTCTCTTTAGTGAGCCTGCGTACCTGACTATTCTACCGAGTATTGAGATCTGAGTTTGTCTACGCTCTAGTTTTGAAGTCGTTCAAGCAGTCGAGAAGCATGGCGATATGATCTTCGCTGTTGTAGTAATGGACTGCCACACGGATCAGGCCCTCGCGGTAAGAGGTGATCACATCATGTTCCATCAGGTATTTCTGCAGTTCAGCGGGATTAGTGCAGGTAAACGATAAAATCGACGAGCGATGATCCTCGCGCAAATCCGACGCCAGACGATAATAGTCCTGTGAATTCAGGTACTCGATTACCTGATCGAGCAGGCCGCGATTGTGCGAACCGATCTTCTCCGCCCCGATCTCGTTGATCTTTTTAAGCGAGTTCAGCATGGCATAGATATGGATATACGAGGGCGCCGAGAGCCCAAAACGTTCTGCCGATTTATCCGGCATCAAATTATGGCGCAAAAGATTCGACCAGTCAGCCTTCCAGTCGACCCCGAACCACCCCGCCAGAGTCCGTCCGACCTCGAGTTTGGCGTCATCGGACAGGTAAAAGAAGCCGCATCCGACCGGCGAGGAAAGCCATTTCTGCGCGCCACAGGCCAGAAGATCGATCCTGCAATCTTTGACATCGAGCGGTGTGTTCGACACTCCCTGGATACCATCGACAACGTAGAAGATGTTGTGACTGGCGCAGATCTCACCCAGCCGTTTGATGTCGTTTCTGAAGCCATTGAAAAACTGCACAAACGAGATCGAAAACAATTTGGTTTTCTCGCTTATTGCCTCCTCGAACGAGTCAATATCGAAACAGCGGTTTTTAGAGGACAGCCACTTGATTTTGACACCCATATCGGTCAGCTTGGTCCAGACATAGGTGTTAGCCGGGAATTCGACATCGGAGAGGATGATTTCATCGTTTTTTTCAAAATCCAGCCCGGCTGCGGCGATATTGAGTCCATGCGAGGTATTGAAAGCCCAGCCGATCTCCGAAGGGCCCGATCCGACCATACTGGCGATCTCGGCTTTGGACTCCCGCCAGGCATCGAAGACCTCCGGGGTGCTGTCATGAAGGTTGTTCCACTCGTCGATATAGCGCTCGATCTCGGCTTTGGTAGACTGTGGCCATACCCCCAGGGAGGCGGTGTTCAAAAACGCGGTATGATCCAGGTTAGGAAAATCCAGAGCAAGTTTTTGCCGTGTCAACAGGTCTAATAACTCATGC
>WJMC01000135.1 GCA_014728145.1 Candidatus Zixiibacteriota bacterium
ACAAAAAAAGCAGGCTGTCTGCCGATTTCGACAGCCTGCTTCATAAAACCTGAATTCAATTACATACCCGGAGAACCGCCCTCGGGCTTGTCGAGCTTGGCTTCCAGCTTGGCCAGTGATTCGATCAGCTGGTCAACTTTGCCTTCGAGCTGTTCCAGGTCGTTTTTCTTGGCCACCCTCATGCTCTTGAGCTTGGATTCGACCTCTTCGGAGACACGGGCGCGGAAGTTCTTCATGTTCTCATCGACCTTGTCCATCATCTCCATAACCGCCTGGGAACGCTCGCCCTTTTTGATCTCACCCTTCTCAACCAGCGTATCGACTATCTCCTCGACTTTCGAACGGGTCATCTCAAAAGCGCCGATCGAGGCCAGCATGGTCTTTTTAATAAAATCCATAGCACCTTCTCCTTCGGATATTAGCAGTTTCATGATTTCGATCTTGGACTCGCCATCCTGCCAGCTTTTCAGGTCGTACACAAGCGCCTGCGCCAGAACCCGTCCGGTAATATCCCGATCTGTCTGACTTTCAACGATTTTCACTTTCCGGCCGGTCCTGATTAAGTGAATCAGATCGTCCAGGGTGATAGTACGATTCTCCTGCGGATCGTACAACCTGCGGTTGGAATAGCGTTTGATCAGATACACATTCATATTATAGTGCATTGCACCAAAAGGTCAAGAAAAAAAAGCCCTCGTTGGAATATATCGGATTAATGTCTCCCGATCGATACCAGCACGATATTGATGATCTCCAGCAGGCGGTCACCGGAAAACGGTTTCTTGATGAACATATCGCCACCGACCTGGAAGGACTTGCCGGAATCATCGCGAGAATCCTTGCCTGTCAGAAACAGGACCGGGGTGTTCTTGGTGTCGGGGTGATTTTTGAGTTCCTCGCATATCTGGTAACCATCCATCCCGCCCATCATAATATCCAGAAGGATCACATCCGGTTTGAACTCCTTGACTTTTTCGATCGCGGCCATAGCCGAGTTTTCGGCCATCACGGTATAGCCGGCACCCTGCAGGAAGGCCTGGATGACGTCTGTGATTTCGACCTCATCGTCGATGACCATGATCTTGGCCGGGGCCTGTTTCTTCTTCTTGATTTTGGCAAAGGCTACTTTTTCACTCATGACAATTCAAATTATCGGATGTTGCAGTTGACGCTTTAGCCGTAATGCTGGCGCGTGGCTAAAGTCGCCACTTTGATTACCTCGATTAATTCTTCTATCAGAAACGGTTTTTTTACAAACAGCGCGCCTCCAGCGGCGAATGCCCTGCCGGCATCGTCATGGGGATCAACACCGGTTAAGAATATGACAGGTATATTCTTAGTATCGGCATCCTCTTTCAAATGACGACAGAACTGATAGCCATCCATTTTGGGCATAATAATATCCAAAACGATCGCATCCGGCATAAAGTCCTTGACCATCGTGAGGCCTTTTTCGGAATCGGTCGACGATTGCACGTCAAATCCGGCAACCTCCAGAAGCTCGGTCAGGGACTCGAGCACCTCGGCTTCGTCATCAATTGAGAGTACTTTAATCGTTTCTTTTTTCATATCAACTCATGTACAGCTTACCTGTTTATTATATCGGACGTGTTTTCTTAAATTCAAGCGGGACTTTGAAAAAGCTTAAGTTTTTTGCGGGCTGTATAGATTTTGAACCGCTGTCGTCATAAATCAGAGCAGATCGCGATAAAAACCTGGACGGCGGTCGTTTAGGACATGATTATATGGCGTCGGTTTCTTTTGCCTGCTGTCCTGCATATCAATATCGGTAACTGAGAGCGCTGGCTTAGTTTTCGGACCTCGGGCTAAAACCGAACCATCGGGCGAGGTGATCTGGCTCATTCCGGTAAATTTGAGCGTCTCCCCGAAGGCAGTATCCTCACCGACACGGTTGCTCATTATGATAAATACCCGGTTTTCCAGCGAACGTGTACGGTTGGCCAGCTGGCAGTATTCCAGCACCAGGTTCGAGGGATGACAGATCAAGTCAGCACCTGCCAGCGCCATCACACGGCAGATCTCCGGAAACATGTAATCAAAACAGATCATCATGCCCAGCTTGTACTCATAAAACGGAAACACCTTCGGCTTCAGGTTACCGCGTGCAAAAACAGTCGCTTCCTTGTAAAAGAGCTGGAGCTTGCGGTACAAGTATATTTTTCCATGAGGGGTGACATATACAGACGAATTGTAAGCTCGACTTCCTTTTTTCTCAGCCATACCGAACACGAAATGGCAATTCTTTTTGCGTGCCAGGTTCTTGAACGTCCTCACGGTTTTACCGGAGGGGATTTCCTCAGCCAGTTGCATCAGCCTGGCTTTCGACGGAAAATAGTACCCTGTCGAAAACAGTTCCGGCAATACGAGCAAATCGGCATCTGTTTTATCAATCAACTCGACGGCCTGATCGAGATTGTCTTTTTTCTTTCCGAAAACAGGTTTCGTCTGAACATATCCAACGCGCATAATCATCTCCTTTTATTTTGAACTTGCCGGGAGTGTAATTACAAACATCGCTCCGCCTCCCTTGAGGTTTTCCACGCCCAGCGAACCGCCGTGATCGGTTACAATGCGGTGGGAGATCGCCAGTCCCAGCCCGGTACCGCTTGGTTTTGTGGTAAAATAGGGTGAGAAGATCTTGTCGAGTTTTTCCTGGTCAATTCCGGAACCGTCATCCTTGACAGCGATCACGATCCTGTCATCACGATGACTGCATTCAATAGATACTCTACCACCAGTCCCGATCGCCTCGAGGCTGTTTTTTATCAGGTTGATGATCACCTTCTTGAACTCACGCAAATCAATAATCACCTCGATCTCATCGGGGCATTCGAGATCAATATCAATTTCCTGGTCATCTGCTTCATTTCGCAGAAGATTGACGGTCTCGGCCAGGTACGATTTCAAGTTGACCGATTCCTTTTCCAATCGACCGGATCTTGCCAGAGCCAGGAAGTCGGCGATAATACGGTTTAAGCGCTCGATCTCACGACCGATCGTCCCGGCGAGCTTCGTATAACCATCCTGATCATCTTTGACCTCGAATTCGCTTTTGAGCCTCTGGGAGGCGATTGCTATCGCGTTTAAAGGATTCCTGATCTCATGAGCCACCCCGGCCGCCAGTGTACCCAGCTCCGACAGGCGTTCAGCCCGTTTGGCCTGGCTTTCCAGTTTTTTGCGAGAGGTGATATCGTAAGCAATCCCGACCGCGCCTTCGGCCTGCGAGGACTTATCTGCGCCCAGACGAGAGGCGGCCACCAAAAGAGTGCGCTCCTGGCCAAATTTATCGACATAAACCGTCTCCCGCACGATTGAATACTGCGATGTCCTGTTGAGCTCATCAATCAGGAAATCATCGTTATCAAAAACCTCCCTGTAATTCTTTCCGATCACCCGTCCAGCCGAGAGACTGAAAATCTGCTCGGTTTTGGGATTTACCAGCAGGATATTTTCCTTCCGATCGACTGCCACAACCGCGCTTTCGATACCACCCAGGATATTGGAGGTGATGTTTTTGAACTGGTCGTAAGCGGCCTGAACCGAACGATAATTCTGGTTGGCGATCGCAATAGTTACCAAAAAGAACGTCAACAGAAACAGGATCACTCCCAGGACAATTGCCTGCGTGCGATAGTTGCGGGCTATCTGGTGAAAGCCCTCCAGCGACAGGCCGATCCGCAGAATCCCGGGAGGGAAGTTACGGGCCTGAAACGGACGGCAGATTTCGAGCACCTGGTTTCCTTCGAAATCGAGCAAGCGGTAATCTTCCTCGTCTTCATCAATCAATCCCTGCAGAAAGGGATCGCTGTCGATCGCCAAGACCGGCATCAGCTTGCGCGATGACAGAAGCACACCCTCGCGTCCCTGCAGGAAGATATAATCAATTCCCGGCTGAACACCTATATTTCTGAGCATGAATCCGATCCCGATCTGGCGGTTGAATGTGTCCAGTTTCTGATAATTGACAAACAGTATCACCGCCCCCGGCTCGCTCTCGCGCGAGACCGCCGCCACGAGTTGATCGGTCTCCGTCAATCCCTCCCCCTCCAATACAAACGATGCCACCCCGACCGCACCATCGATCACCTGGGATAACGGCAGTCGGTTCAGAAAGGTCGTATCGTAGGCTTTCTCCTCCGCGCTGGTGAAGCTGGAACTGGTCACGAGCCCGGCTGTGTCGACGATATCGATACGATTGATTCCCATTTGCTGGCAGATGTTGACCAGCTCGGCGGAAGAGATCCTGCCACGCGCCATCTCGATGTCTATTATAGATGCTACATTGATTAGATTATCTATTACGAGATCGTTGACAAGCTCAGTGGCGCGGATTGTGTTCCGGGCCGAGATATGCACCGATTCCATCAGCGCACTGCCCTCTTTTTTGAGCATACGCAACATATTGTTCTGGTTTTCGTGTACACTCACTATGATGATCGCTAAAAAGATCAGCGCCAGCAAGACCGCGATGGTGAGCATGAAACGCGGTTTGATTCGGGTAAAGCGCGGTTTAAATGATTTTTTTCCGGCAGTCATAACGATCAAAATCTACCTCTGTTGTTAGCAAGTGTCAAGGCAAATGAGGCAGGTCGCTCAATGCGCAGGATTCAATCGAGTTTCGGACGTTTGCCACGCGTGGCGCTGAGGATCAGGTTGATTCCGGCGATTATTGAGGCCATCGCGAAAGCCGGCTGAATACCAGCCAGGTAAAGAAGCTGTTCAGCGGTAGTGCCGGCGGCTTCTGCATCCTGGCGGAAAAACGTGTATAGTGTCACCGAGAGTGCCAGGCCGAATGTTATACCCGAGGTGCGCATCATAGCAGTCAGGCCGGAAGCGGTCCCGACAAACCTCCGGGGCACCGAGGACAGGATCGCGTTGGAATTGGGCGACGAAAAAATCCCCATGCCGATACCCAGCATAGCCATGAACAGGACGATCTGATGAGTTGCGGTCTGCAGATCCATAGTGGAGAGCAGATACAATCCACTGCCCAGA
>WJMC01000136.1 GCA_014728145.1 Candidatus Zixiibacteriota bacterium
GGTCTACCAGGAAGCTATGGAAACCTATCCCGCGCTGAAGATCATGTACGAGATGAAGGGCAAGTTCGATGCTCGTTACCTGCGCGAGTTTACAGTTGTGATGGGCCCCGACAATTACCAATGCAGTATCTGACCTTTCACATCTCGTAATTACCGCCAATATTCTAAAAACAGTTTGCCTGCACGACCTCACCATCATATTTTCGCCTATACTTGATAAATCCTGTCACCACTTGAGGAGGAGTATATGCGAGGTAAAGTTATCAGCACAGATTCCGCTCCCGGAGCTGTCGGGCTGTACAGCCAGGCGGTCAGGGTCAACGGCATGGTTTTCTGCTCGGGACAGATTCCGATAGATCCCACAAGCGGTCAACTTGTCGATGGCGATGCTGAAAAACAGGCCACACAAATCATTGAAAACCTGAAGGCGGTCCTCGAGTCGGCCGGCCTTGGATTGGAACACGTTGTCAAGACAACTGTTTATATGGTCAGTTTAGACGATTACGCGGCGGTAAATGAAGTCTATAAGAAGTACTTTCCGAAAGATCCGCCGGCCCGAGCGGCAGTGGCTGTCAGGGAGCTTCCCAAAAGAGCGCGTCTCGAGATCGAAGCTATCGCGGCAGAATAAGACAATATATATGATACAGACATCAATGAAAGGCAGAAGACATGCTGGAAGCTGAAATAAGCTGGGCAAAAAACCGCAGGTTCATCGCGGTCGGGAAATCATCCGGCCACGCGATCATGCTGGACACACCCGAGAAATCCGGCGGGGAAAATCTCGGGATCAAGCCGACCGAGGCATTTCTGATCGGGATTGCCGGTTGCACCGCGGTGGATATGGTCAATATACTGAGTAAGATGAGGATCGAGCTGACCCTCTGCGAGGTCAAAATTGAAGCCACGCAAAAAGAGGACTACCCGAAATATTTCGATCACGGCAAAATCATCTACACCCTCTCGGGGAAAGACCTGGATGAAAAAAAAGCGCGCAAGGCAGTGGATCTCTCGATGGATAAATACTGTGCCGTATCACAATCGGTTAAGGGCAGAATGGAAATTTCGACCGAAATAAGAATCGTTTAAAAAAACGAAACCTTCAGGCTTTTTTTCAAGTAAAATGAAAATAGAAAATCAAGAAAAAAGGAGAAAAGCTATGAAGGTTCTTAATCGAAGCACTTTTATTGTCTCATTGATCGGCCTGCTCGTGTTGTTTGCCGCGGTCAACCTCTATGCTGCCACGATCGGTACCGAAAAGGCCTCATCCAGAAAAGCCTGGATCGGTATCTATATGCAGGATTTAAATGACGATATCGCCAAAGCATTCGGCCTTGAGTTCGATGAGGGGGTTCTGATCAACGGTGTTGTCGATGATTCACCGGCGGAAAAATACGGTCTCGAGGAAGGCGACGTAATCGTCAGTTTCGACGACCGTGTGGTCGATGATTCCGGAGATTTGACCAGGGCTCTCAAGCAAAAACAGCCTGGTGATGAGATCAAGATCAAGATCCTGCGCGACAACAATGAAAAAGATGTCGCTCTGACTTTGGGTGAAACAGTCGAGCTCAAGGACAAAACTTTCACCCTCAAGAAATCTCCCAAGGTGTTTTACAACTGGAAGAGCAAGATGCCCTCATCGACAACCTTCCTGGGAGTAGGCCTGCAGTCGTTAAATAAACAGTTAGCTGAATATTTCGATGTCAAGGAAGGTGTTTTGATCTCCGAAGTGATGGAAGAGTCTCCTGCCGAGAAAGCCGGTCTCAAAGCCGGAGATGTTATCCTCGAAATTGATGACAAAGAAGTCAGTTCACCGGGCGATGTCACCAAAATAGTGAAAAAACATGAAAAAGGTGACAAGCTGAACATCGAAGTCTCCCGCAGGGGCCAGAATATGGCTCTGGCTATCGAACTCGAGGAACGGGAACTCGATGAGGAATGGTTCGGGTGGCATTCCGGGATGAACCAGTACCAGGTCGCCCCCAACATTCCGGATGTCAAATTACTGCTTAAAGATCTCGACCTGGAAGCCCTCAACGACCTCGATCTGGATGAACTCAATGAGGAACTGGAAGAAGATATGGAGGAATTGCGCGAAGAACTCGAACAACTGCGCGAGGAACTCAATGATTTGAAAAAAGAAATACGCTGATTACTCAATAGACTCCTGTGTAAGAAGTGGCCTCCCCGAAATATCGGGGAGGTTTTTTTTGCACTCGACCGGGCTTAAAAAATCTTGTGTAATAAATCGAAGTGATTATCATCATGTAATATGAGACTGTCCAGATTCGCTCGTTACATACAGGTATGGGGACATCGCTTCTTTCGGCGATTTCACCTCTCCGAAACCCAGATACTGATCATCCTTTCGTTCGTGGTAGGAATCTCGACCGGCTTGGGCGCGGTCCTGTTTATCTGGCTGATCGAGAGCGCCAAGGATCTCTTCTTCGGTTATTCTTTATCCTACCTGAATCAGTTCATAGTGAGCTGGAAGATCTGGGTGCCTCTGATACCGCTTCTGGGAGGTCTTTTGGCGGGGCCGATTTTGTACCGCTGGGCGGTCGAGACCCGGGGGAGCGGAGTACCCGAGGTAATGGAGGCGACGGCTTTACGGGGGGGATTGATCAGGCCCCGTGTGGCTTTAGCCAAGTCAATTGCCCTGGCTCTCTGTATCGGTTCGGGGGGGTCGGCCGGGCGCGAAGGTCCGATCGTGCAGGTCGGTTCCTCGATCGGATCGACTATCGGGCAGGTCTTTAAGATGTCCGGTCAGCGTATCCGTGTTCTGGTCGGATGCGGTGCGGCGGCGGGTATATCGGCGGTGTTTAACGCCCCGATCGCGGGGGTGCTGTTTGCGCTGGAAGTGATCCTGGGAGATTTCGGAATCCGCACTTTCTCCCCGGTGATATTGTCTTCGGTGATCGCATCGGTTATCTCGCGCTCGCTTCTGGGCGACCACCCGGCTTTCGATATTCCCGGGACCTACAAGCTGATCTCCGCGTACGAAATCGGGCTTTACATTCTCCTGGGTATATTGACCGCTGTGATCAGCATACTGTTTACACGCGTTTTATATTTCTCGGTCGACCAATTCATGAAGCTTAAAATCCATGATTATCTCAAGCCGGCTTTGGGAATGTTCATGCTGGGAATCGTCGGCCTGTTTCTGCCCCAGATATTTTCCGATGGTTACGACACTATCTCACTTGCGCTGGTAGGTGAACTGCCGCTCATTCTGATGCTGGTTTTGGTGTTCGCCAAAATACTGGCCACTTCACTGACTCTCGGATCGGGCAACGCCGGGGGGATATTCGCGCCATCACTGTTTATGGGTGCGGTAGCGGGAGGCTTTTTTGGCAAGCTCGCCCACGGTATGTTCCCTGAGGTCACTGCTTTGCCCGGAGCGTATGCTGTAGTCGGTATGGCAGGTGTCGTGGCAGGCACCACTCATGCCCCGATTACCGCGATATTGATTATTTTCGAAATGACCGGCAATTACAATATGATCCTGCCCTTGATGGTCACCTGTGTTTTCGCGACATTGGTTTCGCGCCGAACCCTGGTCGATTCAATCTACACAATGAAGCTCAGCCGCAAAGGGATCAAACTCCAGAGCGGACGCGACATCCTGGTACTATCGTCTATCAAGGTCAAGGAAGTCATGCACACAGATTTCACTGTGATCCCGCACAATATGCCCCTCTACCAGATCCTCCAGGTAGTCGAGGAATCCCGCGACGACTGCTGGCCGGTGGTCGATGCCAAAGGTGACCTGATTGGCACTTTCACGCTTCACGACCTGCGTACAGTGTCGGCTCATCCGGAGATGAACACATTGGTAATAGCGGCCGATATCAGCCATTCCCATCCGGTCGATGTTTCTCCGGAGGACACGCTGGAAGAAGCCCTCAAAAAGATCGCCCCGCGAGATATCGAAGTTGTGCCGGTGGTCGATCATCAGCACGACGACAAGCTTTTGGGACTTTTGGAAAAGGGAGATATATATACTGCCTATAACAAGAAAGTTATTGGCAAATTGCGAAGCTCTGATTATGCTGAATAGGCATGGACGCTTATCACAAATTGCGATCTGACCTTGAAGTCAGCCGTCAGACCCATAGCGGGAAGACTTTCTATGTCATCAAGGACCCGGTCAGCGAAAGATTCTTTCGCCTGCGCGAACCGGAATATTTCCTTGCCGAGGCTTTGGACGGCAGAACTTCAACAGAACAGGTGCTCGAAAAATTCGAGCAGCGATTCGGCCTTAAAATCACCCCGGAACAACTCGACAAGTTCATCGATGCCCTCAGGCAAAAAGGCTTTCTTTACAGCAAATCAGCGGAATACCAGCTCTCGCGGGCCTCGCAGGTCGAGAGCAAAAGATCGTTTATTGATAAGATCCTGTATCTCAAACTAAAGGCATTCAATCCTGACCGCTTTCTGCAATGGCTCTACCGCTGGTTTAAGTTTACCCTTTCCACTCCGGCTGTTATCATATCTTCGCTGATAATTGTAGTCGGCGCGCTCCAGGTCAAGGCTTCGGCCTCCCTGATGCCGACCAATGTCTACCAGATATTTTCGCTGTCATCCATACCGCTCCTGATTTTGTCTATCTTCATGGTAGTCTCGCTTCATGAACTTGCGCACAGCATAGTCTGCCGTCACTACGGCGGTAAGGTCAGTGAGATGGGTTTTTTACTGCTGTATTTCCAGATCTGTTTCTACTGCAACCTCTCGGATTCGTATATGTTCGAGAAGAAATCGCAGAGGATCAAAACGATTCTGGCCGGGATCTATTTCCAGGCCTTTCTGGGTGCGGCCAGCCTTCTTTTGTGGCGAATCATCAAGACCGGCAACACGGTTTCCGATTTTTTGTTTCTGACCGCCTCGGTCGCGATTGTAACGCTCTTGTTCAACCTCAATCCACTTCTGAAACTCGACGGTTATTATTTGCTCGTTGACATCGTCGAGATCCCCAACCTGCGAAGCAAAGCATTTAATTACCTCAAACAAATCCTGCGCCATGTTTTCATCGAGCCGGTCGAAAAACTGGCCGAATATACCCGCCGCGAACGCAATATCTTCATGGTATACTCGGTGTTGGCGATTCTGTATTCTCTGATCCTGTTTTTCTGGATAGGTTCGTTTTTGTACAACCTGCTGACCGATAAATGGGGCGGGGTCGGTTTTCTGTTGTTTTTGTCGCTTATGGTTGTTATTTTTAACGAACCGATCAGAAACTCTTTTCGGTCTATTACAAACAGGTCAGAGAGACAGGGAGTGTCAGTGCCGAAATCAATTCGTTTTTATATCTGGATGGCTGTTCTGGCAGTGATAGTGGCATTACTGTTTCTGTTTCCAGTCGATTTGAAGATCAATGCTCCCATGACGATCGAACCGCTTGAGAAATTCACCATCAAGCGCACCGGCAC
>WJMC01000137.1 GCA_014728145.1 Candidatus Zixiibacteriota bacterium
CCGTTAGCGTCGCTGGCATACATACAGTACGGGGCCGGCGCGCCGGCTATGAATATCCAATTGTATACAAACATGGCGTCGCTGACATCCACCGAGCAGTCGGTGATTGTCCGGGAAGTCCTTGACTTTAACAGGTAAACCTGTAACCTGAGTTTCTGCGGTAACTGCCGTCTTTGCGAAACATCATCTTCTCGGAGATAAACTCCCGTCTCACCCAGCAGTAATCATCGTAATAGCGTGTGATAATGTCGTTGACCTCATCTTCCGAGTAAACCTGGTTGAGCTTGAAGCTTTCGAGGATGAATTCGAGGATATAGCGACGTTTCTTGCGCTGAACCGGCATCGTCCCGAAACGGCCATCCTTCATGAAGCGCCCGATCACTTTCTCGGCTGGATTCATGCTTTTCTGGTTGGAATGCTTATCCAGCCAGGCGATCAGATCGGACTCGCGCACCCGCCAGTCCTTGCCGATTTTGTACCCCGGCAATTCGCCATGCTGAAGCTTGCGGGCGATCACCTGCACGTTCATCTTTAACAATTCAGCTACCTCGGCTGTGGTGTAAAACTTCAGCTCCGTCCTACCTTTATTTGTGCTCATAACACCGCCTTTATCTGCATTTATAAATACTTTCGGCTTTATTATAGTATAATTTAGTATAATAACGTAGTATTTAATACTATTGTTTGATTTTTGCAAGTAATTTGTTCATTTTCTCGCAGTTTTCTTGAACCTTCTCCACGATATCATGCGGATGCATCTATCAACAATATAATTGAGCTGATTTTATTGCAAGCAATCGAAGTTCAAACAAAGAATTTGAACATTTTCGTCTGTGGCTGAAACTTTCTCGCCCGATTCAGCGTACACAGAGACATAATTCAAAGGAGTGGTAATGAAACGACATTATGTAAGTACTTACATAATGGTGGCCGTAGTATTATCTCTGACCGCACCACTGACAGCAAATGTCAGTTTCGAACCGGTCTTCAACCCGCACATGACTGCCAGCCCGACATCCGAAAAAATCTATATCGACGGTGACCTGAGCGACCCGGGATGGCGTCTGGCGACACGGGCCGACCAGTTTCACGAGCGCAATCCGGGAGAGCTTCTCGAACCGCCTGTCAGGACCGAGGTCTATGTGACTTACGATAAGGACAACTTTTATGTCGCTTTCGTCTGTCACGATAATCCCGATGAACTGCGGGCCACGATGTGCCAGCGTGACCAGTTTTACAACGACGACTGCGTCTGCCTGCTTCTGGACACCTATTCAGAGGGTGCCTGGGCCTATGAATTTTTTGTCAATCCCTATGGTATCCAGAAGGATAAGCTGTGGTCATCGGTAGCTGGTGAAGACGAAAGCTTCGATCTGATCTGGCAATCCTCGGCTATGACCACCGACTCTGGATATCAGGTGGAGATGGCAATCCCCTTTTCGAGCCTCCGTTTCCCCGGCAAAAGCGAGCACAACTGGAAAATCGATTTCTGGCGCTCGAGGCCACGGGAAAGCTTTTATCAGTATTCATGGGCGGCCTATACGCGCGATGAACATTGCTGGACCTGCCAGTGGGGTTCGATCGACGGCATCAGGCAAGTCAACTCCGGTCATGGATTGGAGCTGCTTTCAACGCTGGTTGCCAATCAATCGGGAAACCTCAATGATAAATACGATCCCAATTCCGGTTTTTCAAACAGTGATGTACTGGGTGAGTTCTCACTTGCAGGCAAGTACAACATATCTTCGAATATGTCTGCCGAAGTGACCTACAATCCGGATTTCAGCCAGATCGAGGCCGACGCTGCCCAGATCGATGTCAACACAACCTTTGCACTTTTCTTTCCGGAACGTCGCCCATTTTTCCAGGAAGGCGCGGACCTGTTTCGAACGATGTTCAATTCATTTTATACCCGTACGATCAACGACCCAAAATTCGCCGGCAAGCTGATTGGCAGAAGCGACAAGACCAGCTATGCGTTCGTGAGCGCGTTCGATGAGAATTCGCCATATACAATTCCCCTGAGAGAGGGTACCATCACTCTCAACTCAGGCAACAGCTTCGTCAATATACTGCGCGCTTTTCACTCTGTGGGAAGCAATTCGCATATCGGATTTTTCGCCTCCGACCGTCGCTACGAGCAGGATGGTTCCGGGACAATTGGAGCATTCGATATGGACCTCAGGCTGACAAAGAACATCGGCATCGAGGGCCAGTATATACTCAGCCACAGTAAGGAGCCGGACGATACCCTGGAAACCTCGGATTTTGATGATATGACTTTCGATAACGGCAATCACACTGTGGCTTTCGACGGCGAATCCTATTACGGTACTGCTATGGTATCTCATATTCATTTTCAGAACAGAAACATCTATGCCCAGATCGGCTACAACCAGATCAGTCCGACTTATCGCACACAGACCGGCTATGACCCGATTAACAGCCATCGCACAGGATCAGCTTTTACAGGCTATACATTCTTTCCCCAAAAAAGCATTATCACCAGGCATGGTCCCAGTTTCAATTTCTTCAGGCGCTGGGAGTTTGACGGCCCGATACGTCTGACCAATTACAATGTGGAGTACAATGCCAGTTTGCGGATGTTTCAGACTAATGTCGGCATGGGATATGAGAGAGGCTCGGAAGTCTGGCTGGGTCAGCAATTCGAAGATCTTTACAACCTGAGGTTCTGGACCCGAAGTCGTTTGTCAAGTCGCCTGGCGTACAGCTTCTTCGCGCGCTATGGTCACGGTGTGGCTCGCTATGATATGGATATCGGACAAGAGACCTCATTCGATTTAAGTCTATACTTCAAACCGACAGACCGGATCATCATCGAACCCGGCATAGAATTCGCCCAGAGCAAAGATATAGAAACCGATACCGAATTCTACCGTGGCTATATATTCAGATCGAGACTTCAGTACCAGGCCAACCGCCAGATCTCAGTCAGGCTGGTCACCCAGTACAACGACTTCCGAGATCGCTGGGATATCGATCCCCTCCTGACTTATCGTATTAATTCGTTTACTGTTTTCTACTTCGGTTCAACTTATGATTATGACAATCTCGAGGATGAAATCGACAATAAGAAAGGCTGGCATATGTCATCGAGGCAGTTCTTTATGAAAATACAATATCTATTGCATGTCTGAGTAAATTCCTCTGTTTCTTCCACTGAATAGAGGATCTCTCCTCCGCTCTCAAAAGCAGACGGCCTGCCCCCAAAAGGCGGGCCGTTGGAATTTCCGGCACCTACATAGCTCAACTGCTCGATAGCACTTGACAAATTGTACTTTAAAATATAGAATTATTCCGTTACTCGCAATCGTAATGGGTGTGGTTTTTTGATTATACTGATAATAATACTCATGGCGCTATCGCCATTTGCCTCAGCAGCCAAACTGCATATCGACGACGGTAAGGACACGGCCTATCTGCCTTACAGGTATGTCGAGGACATCAGCATAATTGTCAGTAGAAAAACTGGTTTGGTTAATAATGCAATGCATTGTGATCTGAGCCCGGATTCAAACGGGAACTACAAGTTGATCACCGTGAGAAACGGCGAAGGCTATGAAGGTGATCCGGCCATTTTCACCGAATATCACTATCCAAACCGCAAAGTCGTAGATGATAACGCGGTACGGTTGACGATCGCAGATAATGAAATGAGTTCCGAGATAGTCGAGGGTATAAACGCGG
Source organism: Candidatus Zixiibacteriota bacterium (assembly GCA_014728145.1). Taxonomy (NCBI): domain Bacteria; kingdom Pseudomonadati; phylum Candidatus Zixiibacteriota; species Candidatus Zixiibacteriota bacterium. The sequence goes on from WJMC01000137.1 coordinate 3,709, forward strand.
TAATCAGTATCGGTTATCAAAAGGATACGGCCTGGATAGTTAAGCTCTACACAGTTCCGAATGAAATTGAAAAAAGAATCCTGATGATAGGCAAGGACGGTACCGGTGATGGTAAGTGGATTCCTTTTATGCGAATTGAGCTATTTGAGGATTACGATTACGACGGAGTAAAAGAAATCTTCGTATCGATAGGCTCCGGACGGGAACATACTCCAAATTACCTCTTTTGCATTAACTCAGAGAACTTAGTGATTGAATGGATGCTTGAAGTTTCTTCCAAACTCCTATCCGGCTCACTATACAGTTGTCGTGATTCGTTAAATCCCGCGGTAATATTCCATACAATTAATCCCATGCACGGGTACACGGCCAGTATTTACGATGACAGATTCAGGTACTTATCCAAAGTAAACAGCTCTGGCGAAGTCGTAATCAATAAGATAATCTCAATAAACGCAAATCCAACCAGGTTGATTCGAGCCGAACAAACCAATCAATACTATATGCTTCATTCCCTGCCTATGACCAATCCAGATTCGATATATAGCTACTACAGTCAAGTGGATCCCGAAGAACTGGAATCCGACAGAAACTACATCTCTAAAATTGACAATGATCTTAATCTGGTTTCTTCTACAACCGTAAGAGAGATTCCAAGTTTTATTATGCTTCACTCTTTAAACTCTGAAACAAGGCCAAGATTGTTAGTCCAGTTTACAGAGAAATATGTCAGATCATATACGACCGATCTTGAGTTTATTGCAGAATCCGATCCGATATCTTTTTATCTAGATATAATCGGGACAATCGATATACCCGGCCACGAAAACGCATTGATTCTCTCCAAAGGAATCTATACAAATGATTTTAAACAATTGCTTTATTTCCCGGATAATTTTTCAAAATTCATCCAGCTCGAACCTATCGAGAAAACCGGTGGGCTCCATCTGATTCTGACCAATGGTTCGAAGTATTCCATAGGTCGCATAGAAAAAAAGCCCTTTCGCCAGCAATTATCTGTTTTCTACCATAATAACCAGATCTATATTATGACGATCATATCCGGTCTTTTTATGGGTCTGCTGGTCATGAACTTCTACCGCAGTAAAACCAAACGCAACCTGGTCACAATTCGCGATCAGAAAATGGAACTGGACAAGACCTACCTCAAGCTTCAAGAAGCCCAGGCAAAGATAATTGCGCAGGAAAAATATCGCCAGGCGCAGGATATCGCCGGAGGATTCGCTCATGAGATCAGAAATGCCCTCTCCCCGGCCCGCAATGCTTTGAGCAAATTGATCGAAACCGATTCTTCCAGGTCTTCAGATCCGGCTATGACCCAGAAACTGGCGCGGTTTTCTGACAACGCAGTTGAACGTGCGCTGAAACTGACCCGTGCTATCTCACAGTACACAAAAATCGAGGATATCCACAATCCGGAGGCGGTCGACCTGAAAAACGTAATTGAAAAGACCCTGGAGATGAATCATCACCGTATTAAAAGCCAAAAGGTTAAAATAAATGTGGATATCGACTTTCCTGCAATAGTAACAGCAAATACCGACCAGCTCCAGATCGTGTTCAATAACCTGCTTTTGAATTCGCTGGATGCCTTGACAGATAGCGAAAACGCGGATATATTGATCGAGACACATGTCGATGGACAAAACGTAGAGGTTTCATTCAGGGATAATGGCTCTGGAATCCCGCCGGATTCATTAGAGAGAATTTTCGATGTATTCTACTCGACAAAACCCTCCGGCGGAACCGGAATCGGCTTGACTATGGTAAAGAAAATCATAGAAACCTACGGAGGCTCAATCTCCGTCGACAGCAAACTGAATGAGTTTACAGCTGTCAGGATACTGCTAAAGAAATACACTGATTGATTACTTTCAAACTGGACGATTCTATGGATTACAGAGTACTTATTGTCGATGATGATTTACAGGTCCTGGAGGGGTTGGAGATCCTTCTCATGGATTCATTTTCAATCATCCGGGCCGAAAGCGGTCAGCATGCGGTCGATGTCATAAAATCGGACGACTCGGTCGCGGTGGTTGTGATGGATATCAAGATGCCGGACATGGATGGTATCACTTCGGCGCGGGCGGTAAGGAACCATAATCCTGATATACCGATCATCTTTCATACAGGTTATCCCGGCCAGTATTCCGAGGATGAAATCGAGGCCGGCGAGAAACCTTACGATTATATCGAAAAGGGCGAATCGAGTATCAAGCTCACACGCGCGGTCAGAAACGCTTACGAGACATTTGTGTCAAAAAAAGAGACCGGACGGATTTCGCAGATAGCTGAAAAATCCTACGGTATGACAGGCAAATCAGTAGCGATGCAAAAGATCTACACATTGATAAGGAAGACGGCGTTGAGCGATACCAAGGCGATGGTTTTGGGTGAAACCGGTACCGGCAAGGAACTGGTAGCCCGCGCGATCCACAACCACAGCTGCCGTAGTGACAATCACCTGGTCATCTTCAACTGCAACCACAGACCACCCGACCTGGTCGAATCGGAACTGTTCGGCCACGGCAGGGGAGCGTTTACCGGAGCGGTGTCCGACAAGATCGGTTTGTTCGAATACGGCGACGGCGGTACTGTTTTTCTGGATGAGATAGGTGATCTGGATATCACCACGCAGGCCAAGATACTGAGGGTGATAGAATCGGGCGAATTCCAGACAGTCGGCAAAACACCCTGCCTGAAGAAAACTGATGTCCGTATCATCTGCGCTACCAATCATGATCTCGAACAACTGGTAGCCGAGAATAAGTTCCGCGAAGACCTCTATTACCGGCTCAAGGGTGTGGTGATTCACCTCCCGCCTCTGCGTGAGCGCAAGGAAGATATCCCCCTGTTGGTGACAAAGTTCTGCGACCAGATCACGGTAGAACAGGATCGGATGCCGGTATACTTCGATCAGAGTGCATTAAATGTTCTGCTCGATTACAATTGGCCGGGCAATGTCCGCCAGTTAAAAGACACGATTGAAACGCTTATCACCCTGGCTGATTCGGATATTATTTTCGGCAGCGATGTCGAGGAATATCTCGGCCACGAGTTAATTGAAAATGAATCCAGTCAAAAAGGTACAGGGCTGGCCGCACGTACCCGCGAATTCCGTCGCAACTGCATTATCGAGGCGATGCATGAGGCTCGGAACAACACCAACGCCGCCGCCCGCCTTTTGAAAGTCGACCCCGCCAACCTGCGCAAATGGATCAAGAGCTTCGGGATCACAACATCCTGAACAGATATGATCCGTCGCTATTGACCGAATCTACACAATTTCGTATTTTCTTGACATGGCTAAAGCGTCGTCACAACAGGTCTATGTCTGCCAGAACTGCGGGGCGGTCTACTCCAAGTGGATGGGGCGCTGTTCATCCTGCGGTGAATGGAACAGCCTGACCGAGGAAAAACAGCTCCAGACTAAATCACGCTTAAAATCCCGGTCCGAGAAACGCAAGGTCACCACCTACCGCCTGTCCGAAATTGAAGG